>RKRX01000139.1 GCA_007571185.1 Oceanicaulis sp. | reverse complement strand
ATCATAATGTGCGGTGCGCCGGCTCGGCGTGGCGGCTTCATCACACCAGGACGCCAGAGCAGGTTCGATCATATCGGTCAGGATGGCGGGCTTTCCTCGGTGATGGTTTTCCCAAGGGAAGAACCGGGTCCAATTATCCCAGCGCGCCTCACCGCTGACCAGAGGGTGGGTATTCGGAGTCAACCCCAGATAGCCCACTGACAAGACGCGGCAATTCCGGGCGCCCGCCAACGCGGCCAACGGCGCCTCGCGCCCGCGATCCCCGAAGGTATAGAGTTGTTCCACATAGCCCGGTTCAAATCCGGTTTGTCCACGCACCCATTCTCGCAGACCGATCTCAAATGTCCGGTGTGCGGCAGGATTGAATGGACCAAAGGGCAGGGCGGGTTCTCCCCCTGAGACGCTTTCGGTGACCAGCACTTTTAAGCAAGCGGTTGAGGGCGCGAAGATGACTGCATTCAGACCCACCACCAGCGGTTGAATGATAGTGCTGTGAGGATCGGTTCGCATCAGCGCGCTTCCCGCTTGGTCCGGGCATGAAGAGTGGTGAACCGGTTCACAAACAGAATCTGGGCGTCGCGCACAGGCAGTGGATTGATCTCGACCTTGCCGTTCACAGGTGGACGACCAAACAGCTTGCGGGCTTCCTTGACCGTGAAACCGGCGATCTGAACCGCTTCATGGTAGGCGCAGATCCGGTCGGCCCGCTTGATGGTGCTTCGCACGGTTGCGGGCAACTGGGATGGCAGGCCATAGCGCATGTGAATCGCACCAGCCAGGCGCGCTTCAAAAGCCTTGTAATCACAACCTAAAACCGCTTTGAAGGGCGAGATCATATCGCCGATCACATATTCGGGCGCATCATGGAGCAGGGCGGCGAGGCGCCATTTTGCGGACCAACGCGGCGCCAGAACGCCACATAACCGCTCGACGATCACCGAATGCTCGGCGACCGAGAAGGCGTGATCGCCTCGGGTCTGCCCATTCCAACGCGCCACCCGGGCCAACCCTTGAGCGATGTCGTCGATCTCCACATCAAAAGGAGAAGGGTCCAGCAAATCTAACCGACGACCCGACAGCATGCGTTGCCAGGCGCGAGCAGGTTTTGTGTTTGATTTTTCCACCCGCGTCACTTTTACCCCATCCCGAATGTGTGCTCGCGCTTTCCTTGTTACCATGAAGAAGCGTAAGTTCAAGGAAATCGGCTATTATCAGCTGAACATGCTCCCGGGAGAACCTTTATGAAACCCGAACGTATTCTTGTGGCTCTGCGAGGAGCGGGGGAAGACACTCTTCCACTGGATGCAGCGTGCCGACTGGCTCCTCTATACAATGCTGACCTGCGGGGGGTGTTCGTGGAACCTGATCCCACCGCTTACATGCTCTGGGCCGGGCCGGGCGCGGCGGGCGCATCGGTGGTTTCAACCGCGATTGATACGGTGCGCGATGAAGCGGCCAAAGCGGCGCGTGAAGCAGAACTCCATTTTGATACACAGGTGTCTCGGGAAGGGTTGAGCGATGCCGCCAGCTTCAGGCGCATTACGGACACTCCAGCTGAAGCTGCCGAGCAGGCACGCCTGGTTCGGCTGTTAGTCACCGACCCTCAGGCCGCGGCCGGGCGGGGTCAGCTGGCGGAATTCACCGCCGCTTGTTTGGTGGATGAACGCTGCCCAATCTACGTGCCGCGCGGAGGCGCAATCGCACCCAGGACCATTGTTGTGGCCTGGGATGGTTCCAAGGAAGCCTCCCGCGCCGCCTTTGCAGCCGAGCCGCTTTTCCAGCCCGGCGTCAGCGTGAAAATCCTGCACAGCCCGCGCAATCTTGACTATCATGATCGTGCGGCCTCGGCGCCAAACCGTTTGACGAACTGGCTCGCCGCCCGCGGCGTCAAGGCGGTTTCCCAGCCTGTCAATCACAAGGGTTCCCTGGGCAAAGCTCTGCTCCACTCGGCTGAAGGCGCAGACCTTCTGGTGGCGGGGGCGTATGGGCATTCACGCATCGCCCAGTTCATCTTTGGCGGGGTGACCCGGCAATTGCTCACCGCAAAGAGCGGACCGTCTCTGCTGATCGCACATTAGGGTCTGCCGCTTCCCTCGCCAAGTTGGCGATATCGGTTCGATACTCTGCCTGGTGGGTTGTCATGCGCTCCCTCTGGAACAGCCAATCGCTGGGGGATTTCGGTGTTAGTCAGTCCTCCCGTTTCGTGCGGGGTTCTCGGTGTGTAAGGCGGGCCTCAGATTTCCACCACCGGATAGAAGGGACGTTTCCAATCCAGATTGGGGGCATCCATCATCAGCTCAATGAACAGTGGGATCAGCCAGCCCAGGATTGCGACACCATCACGAAGCTGGTCGCGATTGACTGAGCTGTTCCAGGTTGCTCCGCCATGCATCATCTGGTTTCGGAGCACATAAAGTCGATCAAAGATGACCTCAAGCAGCCGCTGTGTATCTTGTTGGGCAAGCGTTTTATGGGCCATATCCACGTTTTTTCTGAATGCGCGTTTCCATCCCTCTGAGTCTCCCGTCCAGTGTGCTTTCCAGAAAGGTGCAAAGACGTAAGGGTTGTTTAGGAGCACCCGAATAGAGTTGGAAAAGCGCGTCCAGATCGCGTCGTAGATAGCGCTTTTTGTGTCCGCGATCAGAAGCGAGGTGAAGAATTGGCGAAACTCTTGCCGGGTGCTGGGCGGCTCCTCCGCACCATCGCCGATTTCGCCCGCATACGCGGCATTAAAGGCAATCCAGTAGAAAATGAAGGCTCCATCATCGTCTCCCCGCGCGCGCTCGGCCTCAGCGCGCCCGAGCCAACTGAGTGCACGGTGAACTCTCAGCCCCATATCAACGGGATAGGCTTCGCGTTCTTCACGCTGCCGCGCTTTCAGTTGTGTGTGACGATCCATCTTCAACCTCCCAGTATTTCAGTAGGACGACCATACAGCATTATCTCGAATTTATCACGTTTATGAGCGAGCGGGTCAACGATTTCAAATCGGTGAGCTATTTGTCGGAAGAGACCCTAATGCGGCACACATGGAGATTGGTCAGGTTTGAGGACGAAATCGTACGGTTTTCGCGCGATCGCCAGGCACCGTTCACAATAACCGAAGTGAGCGTGACATCCGCATGGCTAGGGCGTGTCATCAATTATCTGAACCGTACGTTCAGATAATTGATGACACGCCCTAGCCA
>RKRX01000227.1 GCA_007571185.1 Oceanicaulis sp. | reverse complement strand
TCTGGGTTTTTCGCGTCAGGCTGTGAGCTTCACCCGTTATGACGGCGAGTTGCTGTTGGATTTCGACACTCCATCGGCCTCAACCATCGACGTCACTTTCGCCCTCATCGACGGCCTGTATGTGGGCCTGAACCAGGAGCGATTCATCGACCATCTGAACGCCGCCGACCTGTTTGACACCGGGCGGTGTCAAACAGGTCGGCGGCGTTCAGATGGTCGATGAATCGCTCCTGGTTCGGGCCCACATACAGGCCGTCGATGAGGTCGAAAGTGACGTCGATGGTGGAGGCCGATGGAGTGTCGAAATCCAACAGCAACTCGCCGTCATAACGGGTGAAGCTCACAGCCTGACGCGAAAAACCCAGATGCATCCAGCTGGCGCGGATTTCGGTGTGGGTCTTGTCGAAGGCATAGACTTCTGGTGCGGCGTCAGCGTTTTGAGCCATAACGCCGAGGCCCAGCAAGGCTGCAACCGGAAGGGCGGTGAACAAGGTCTTCATGATGGTTTGTCTCCGTGGAAGGGATGTCCAATGTGTAACGCCATGCCCTGATGATCTCAAGAGAGCAAGATAGCAAGGGAGCCATGCTGAGGGCCAGCCATCGGACTATCCCATAATATTCTGCTTGAGCCAAAAGCCGGCCACCAGAATGATCACAACGACGAACTGAAACAAGACGCGGGCGCGCATCAGCCTGTTGGACCAGCTCCGACCGAATGCGCCGCCCCGGAACAGGGCGAAAATTCCCATCGCCAAGGTGGCGAACACCACCGCCAACCCCGCGTAAAGAACACTATCAACAATGGTGATCATGAAGGTGGATCTAGGCCGGATGCGGGTTGGAGGCAATGTCTGAAAAAGCGCTGAAATTCATGTCCGCCAGCGCAGGACGGCAGGCTCTACCGGGTTCATGAAGGGCCGACCCTCCATTCTGGATTTCATCCATTCGCGCTTGAGCCGTCGATACCAGACCATAAGCGTGTCGGCGTCAGGGATCTGCATCAGCGGCGGGTTATAGGACAAGCCTTCGCCCTGCAATTTCATCATACGGGCGTCTTGCTGCAGAAAGGCACGAGTGAAAGGGCGTGCGATCAACTTGACAAGGTTCAGGATCGGCGCATCCCAGTACATGATCTCGCGGATCTCGCACAGATTTTCATCGATGGGCGTGATGGCTGCAAGGCCCAGAAAACCGCGTGTCCTGTTGCGGATGGATTCCGCCCGCAAGCCCGGCAGCAGGAACTGGATCTCCACCCGGATCTCCCCGCCAATAATATTATAGATGTAGGAATTGACAGGTTTGTGAGAGAGCATAGTGAAACCCATTTCGCTGGGTTTGTAGTGTTTCTCTTTTTCTTTCAGGGTTTTGGAACTGCGCCAGAGCGGGCTTTTGTGAACGAACGGGGTGTGGGCCGGGTCTAACAGGCCAATCACCGCATGGTCCTGGTGACACGCTAGCTCGGCGGTCTCCACATATTTTACCTTGGCCTCGGCTTGTCCCTTCTTTAGCACCATGTTGGCGAAGCGCGGGGGCGGATGGTCGGGCGCGCTGTTCGGATCGGCGGGCATGTAAATCCAGATCAGGTCATCCTGCTCAGCCAGATGATAGCGGCGCACCTTGATGTTCTCAAGATCAAAGGATTGCCCTTCGACCAAAGAGGGAATGTGCAGGCAGCCGCCGTCGGGCCGGAACCGCCAGCCGTGATAGGGACATTGCACGCTCTTGGCGCCGTCGGGTTCGTCCAGAAGCCGGCCGGCTGACAAGGGCACGCCCCGGTGTGGACACAGATCACGCAGCGCAAAGGGGGCGCCGGTTTCATCGCGTCCCATCACAATGGGTTCGTTGAGGAATTTCTTTTTGTAGAGCGTGCCTGTTTTAAGCTCACCTGCCGTCAGGGCCACATACCAAATGTCCCGGGTCAGGGGTCCGCCCAGGGCGCGGAATGCGTCATTTCCGGGTTCGGCGGGCGCCTTGATCACAGGGACGGGTGTGTTTGCAGTATTGGTCATGACTCGGGTTTATTAGCCTCCCGCGCTCGCGGACTGAAGACGAAAGCGCTGGGCGGCGTAAATGCCCAACAGGACTAGTGCGGCGCCCAGCCACTGCACGGGCGTCAGGGCTTCGCCGAACAAAAGCCAGCCTGCTGCGGTGGAGACGATGGGCTGTATCAAGATAATCAAGGTCGCCAGCGCTGCCGGGGTATGACCCAGCCCGTAAGCAATGCCGCCCTGCCCGCCCACATGAATAACCACCGCCAGTGTCAGCAAGGGCCACCAGTCGGCAAGCGTGGGCGGCATCAGGGGTTCATTAAAGCCCACCGTGATCATCAGCGCCAATGGCGTGCCCACCACTGTGGCCCAGAACATGACCTGCACCGTCGCCGCCCCTGCCCGCCGGGCGGCGCGTACGGCCAGAAGATAGGCGGCGTACCAAACCGAGGTGAG
Organism: Oceanicaulis sp.; assembly: GCA_007571185.1. Classification (GTDB taxonomy): domain Bacteria; phylum Pseudomonadota; class Alphaproteobacteria; order Caulobacterales; family Maricaulaceae; genus Oceanicaulis. Next base: position 8,413 of record RKRX01000227.1, on the reverse strand, counting down.
CGCCGACAGGATATCGCCGGTCAGACGTTCAGGCGCAAATTGCACATTGGCGCTGGCCAGACAAACCGCCCCGATGATCGCCAGTGATCCGGCGAAGACAAAGCCCCGGGTGATTTTTTCGCCAAACAGCACCCAGGCGGCGATGGCCACCAGGATAGGGGTGAGATTGGCCAACAAGGTGGCGTTGGCGACCGTGGTGAGCTTGATGCCCGCATGCCAGAACGCCAGGTCCGCCGCAAACAAGGCGCCCGCCAATCCCAATGCTTTCCAGCCGGGCGGTTTGAGAGTGAATCGGGCGCCTCGCCTGTGGCGTTGGCGCAGATCGAAAACGAACCAGGCGGCCATGAACGGCAGGCTGAGACACAGGCGCCAGAACGAGATCGCCTGGGGACCCAGATCAGAAGCCCTGACCAGAATGGAAACAAATCCCAGAATACTGGCCGCAGCGGCCAGCACCAGAACCCCTGTCAAAGAGGAGCGAGACGCGGATGAGGCGGGAGACTGGGACACGCACACGACCGAATGGAAAAGGTTCTGCGGATGATTGCACTGTCAGGCTCTGTTACAGGATCACCTGACAGATGTTCACTCTTACACGGTGAACGGGTCCATGGTACACGACAGGATGCAGGTTATGGTCAGATGGGTTATGCACCTTGTTTGTCCACTCGTATGGTTCAAATAGTTAATGACACGCTCTGGATAAACGCTGAAGCCAAACCCGATAGCAATCAGACCCTGCGACTGTCGGCCCGTTGCATCTCGTATGCACACCGCAAAACAGTGAGCGTACGGGAGCTGAGGTCGATGCCTATGCTGGATCGAGAGACTGGCGGGAGCAGTGATCGACAGGGAGATGAGTAGTTACAATCTCGTTTCAAAAACACTCAAAGGAGCTTGTCGGAAATTGAGAGTTAACCGGATCCAGCTAAAGAACTTTCGCGGTATTGAGGCCGCTACGATTGTCTTGCCCAAACATACCGTTCTCATCGGTGATAATAATACAGGCAAGACGACTATCCTTGAGGCCTTAGATTTGGCTCTTGGGCCGGATCGCCTTAATCGCTTTCCACCCATAGATGAACACGATTTCTATCAGGGACGATATCTCGCCAAGGCTCCGAATGGTCGGGGCCAAGTTGCAGAAGATCAGCCAATACCAGTGGACTCAGGTTGGTCTGAAGTTACCGAACCCGCCGGAGATGGTCCTGCCGAAGCATTCCGTATCGAGGTCGAAGTTGCTATCGTTGATCTTTCCGAGGAACAAAAGGCGCGCTTTGGCTATTATGTGGAGTTCTGGGACGCAAAAGCCGACAGGTTCTACAATGAGCCAGACCCCAAAGGGATTGATCCTGACCACATTACCGAAGCCCTGCGTGTGACATTTCAAGGCTGGTACGATGCTGACGAAGATGATTTCCAAGGAAAGACGTACTTCACACAGAGCCTGAATAAGGGCGATACGCCTGATGAGTTCCGAAAGAAGGACAAGGAGATATGCGGTTTTCTATATCTTCGTTCCCTCCGCACTGGAAACCGTGCTTTAAGCTTGGAGCGGGGTAGTCTCCTGGACATTATCCTTCGGTTAAAAGAGGTCCGACCGCAGATGTGGGAGGATACCATCGACAAGCTGGCGGATTTCACTGTCGCCGCAGACCCCGAATTGGGTATCTCTGGTATATTGGTGAGTATTAACGCTGCATTGGAGAGATACATCCCCAAAGAATGGGGTGTTGAACCTCACCTTAAGGTTTCAAAGCTCACCCGCGAGCATCTACGTAAGGTCATAACCGCCTTCATCGCAACAGGCGATGGCAATCATGCTGCGCCCTTTTATCGGCAGGGGACAGGCACAATCAATATGTTGGTGCTTGCGATGCTATCACAGATTGCTGTTGATAAGCAGAACGTCATTTTTGCTATGGAAGAACCCGAGACGGCTATTCCACCTTATGCTCAGAAACGCATCGTGCACGAAATTCGTTCACTTGCATCACAGGCAATTTTTACATCACATTCGCCTTACGTTCTCGAAGAGTTTACAATGGATGAGACCGTAGTGCTCAGTCGAAATGCAAATGGAAAACTGTGTCGGAAATTCATCAACTTGCCTCGCAACTTGAAGCCAAAAGCCTACAGACAGGGATTTCGAACCCGCTTCTGCGAAGGGCTTCTATCCCGCCGAGTTCTGATCGCTGAAGGTGAAACAGAAACCATTGCATTCCCGGTAGTATGTCGTCGGTTGGCTGAGCTAAATCCTTCAAAATACAAATCACTAGAAGCCTTAGGAATATGCACTCTTAATGCAGGTGGTGATTCTAAGGTTGCAGAAATGGCCAAGTTTTTTAAGGGATTGGGTAAACTTACTTTTGCAATTTGCGACAAACAGGATGTCAAAGTACAGAATTCAATTAAGGCAGAAGTTGATCTTCTGCTTATGCATGAAAAAAAAGGAATCGAATCTCTTGTGATTCAAGGTACTACAGATACCGCGCTTCAAAGATTTGCTAGTGCGTTGGAATGGCCTCTACATCTAAGTCAGAAATACCCTGATCCAGTCGCGAATGCCCATGATGCACTTTCCGAATATTTCTCTTGGGCGAAAGGGAATTTGGGACTCGCGGACTTTCTGGCTCAATGTACCGAGGACGAGACACCAGAATGGCTACGAAACGCCTGCCGGAACCTAAAGCAGGTTTGTGAGCCTACTCAAGCCGAGGACGAAGTGGTTGCTCTCACCACTGCAGAATTCGAGCTTGGAGCTGCAACAGATGAAGCTGACTGCTGAGCAACTTGAGGTCATGGACAGTGATGAGCATTTGCTTGTCACCGGTGGACCAGGTTCCGGCAAGACAACAATATCAATTCTTAAGGCCGCTCGGATTGCCGAGCAGTGCCTTCGACCTCAGCAGAAGGTGCTCTTTTTGAGTTTCGCACGAGCGAGTGTTTCTCGTGTCGTTGAAGCAATTGAACAAGAACAGAGCATTGCGAGACAGACGAGACAGAAGATTGAAGTCGAAACCTACCATTCCTTTTTCTGGCGTATTCTAAAGGCGCATGGTTATCTTATAGGTTTGCCTCGCCGCCTGGATATTCTTACACCACCTGCCGAAGCTGTCGCCCTTTCTGTCATCCGACGCCCCAATCAGAAAAGGAACAAGAAGCGGGACGCAGAGGTTGCAGAAGAGCGAAAGCGGCTTAGCTTGGACGAAGGGCGCATTTGTTTTGATCTTTTTGCGCCTTTTGTCGGTGATTTGCTCCATGGGAGCAAACGCCTACGTTGCCTGCTTGCAACAATGTATCCAACGATAATTCTTGATGAGTTTCAGGATACCAACGCTGAGCAATGGCGCGTTGTGAAGGGTCTTGGGGTTTGTTCGCAACTTATTGCCCTAGCTGATCCTGAACAACGTATTTTCGACTTCATGGGGGCTGACCCGCTACGTATCGATCATTTCCTTAAAGCCTTCAACCCCACCAAGATTGATTTCAGCGACACCAACCATCGCAGCGCCGGGACAGACATAGCTAAATTCGGGAACGCAATCCTTTCGGGTCTCTTCAATCAAAAATCCTACAAAGGCATCAGGTGCCTGAATTTCGGGCATTATGCAGACCAGGCGATGACAGAACTCGTCACCACCACCCACGCTGCCCGAAAGCGCTTAGTGAATAGTGGTTCCAGTAATTGGTCTTTAGCAATTCTTGTGCCCACGAAGAAGATGACGCGCCTAGTATCTGACAAGTTCCGAGAACCACCAGAGCCCATTGCACATAATGCGGTCATTGAACTGGAAGCTGCAATTCTCGGCTCAGAAATTGTTGCACACCTATTGCAACCAGCCGGGCGCGTTGATTTCTTGGTGTATCTGCTCTGCAATTATTACCAAGGCAAAGGGGGAGATCGACCAACCAAAAGCGCACTCGCCGAAGCAGATCGCTTACGCAAGGCATATGACAAATGGCATGTTGCACCAAATGCTGGAAAATCTCCTCCAAGCAATAGCCTTTTGCACGCTACCTTTGAGGCATACAATAGCGTGCATGCAATAAAATTGACCGGAGACCCTGACAAAGACTGGAGATTAGTTAGAGCGGTTCTGGAAAATGGTGCGTGTAAGCGCCTCAAGGATGTAGCAAGCGAGGTTCGCAATATTCGTCTCTTGGAACGCGGCACTCAACTTCGGCAGGCGTTGGCTCAGAATTGGCGCAACGACGGCTGCTATTCGAATGCGTTGGAAATCGTCAAGAAAGCGTTTGTGCAGGAGCACTTCGCTGCCAGTGCAAAGCCTGAGAGCGGTGTGGTGGTCATGAACATGCACAAGGCCAAGGGTAAGCAATTCGATGAGGTCATTATATTTGAAGGTTGGCCAAAGAAATGCAAAGGCCAGATTGTAGCCAATCCTAATCGAATAGTTCGGAATAATGATCGCGCTGAGATCAATGATAGCTCACGGCAGAACTTCCGTGTCAGCGTTACGCGAGCAAAACAACGTACTACAATCCTGACGCCCAAAAGCGACCCATGTGTTTTATTGTATTGATAACATACGATATGTCCGGTTTTAACCTGTCTCCACAAGAAGGGGACATGACCCGGGGAAGGAGATGACATGACCGACCTGGATGCTACTGCGATTGCGGTGCTTGTCACCCTCGTTGTCTATAAATTGGCCTTGATTGCCATTGGCCTGGCGGCTGCGCAGTTCAATCGCAATCAAGCAGACTTCTTTCTGGGCGGTCGCAATTTGGGCCCGTGGGTTTCAGGTTTATCCTATGCTGCGTCCACATCTTCGGCCTGGGTGCTGTTGGGTTATACCGGTTTTGTCTATGTGGCGGGGGTGTCGGCGATCTGGATGGCGCCGGGCATTCTGGGCGCGTATTGGGTGGTCTGGATGGTGTTCGGCCCCCGGGTGCGGGCGGAAACCGCAGAACAGGGCCATGTCACGGCCAGCGATTTCATGGCGGCGCGCGCCGGATGCTGGGCGCCCGGCATTCGTATGACGGCGGGCGTGTTGGTGCTCTTCACCTTCGTTTTCTACATCGCGGCGCAATTTGGCGCAGCGGCGATCGCCTTTGAAAGCCAGTTCACCCTGGTGCGCTGGGAAAGCGTGGCTCTGGGCGCTGGCGTCATCCTGATCTATGCGCTGCTGGGCGGATTCCGGGCGGTTTCGCTGACCGACACGCTGCAAGGGGGCATAATGGCCCTGATTGCACTGGCGCTGCCGCTGGGCGCGTTGATGGCGGCGGGGGGACCTGCGGGCGTTTATGAGACTTTGAGCCAGACCATGCCCGATTCTTATCTGGACCCGATGGGAGGGCGGGGTCTGTTGGTCTTTCTTGGATTTGCAACAGGCATTGCGTCCATCGGTCTGGGCGCGCTGGGTCAACCTCATCTTCTGTCCCGTCTGATGGCGGTCAGGGATGAGGCCGCGCGCCGCCGGGGATTCGCAGTGGCGATGAGCTGGGGCGTGATCGTGCATGTGGGCATGGCGGTGCTGGCGTTATCAGGGCGGGCGCTGATCCCTGACGCCAGTGATGGCGAAGCCTTGTTTTACGCTGTGGCGGCGAATTTACTGCCGGCAATTCTTGCGGGGGTCGTGATCGCCGCGGTTTTGTCAGCGGTGATGAGCACAGTGGACTCGCTGTTGATCGCCGCTTCGGCGGCGGCCGCTCATGACCTGGGGCTGGCGCGCGTGCTGCCAGGGCGGGAAGTATTGATCAGCCGGATTGTCATGGCCTCCATTTGCGCATTGGCGGTGGCGCTGACGCTCACGCTGCCCGCCGCCATTTTTGATCGCGTTCTGTTTTCATGGTCGGCGCTAGGCGCCGCCTTCGGCCCGGTGATCCTGGTCCGGGTTCTGGGTCTGGAGCCTCGCGGCGGCGCCATTCTGGCCGCGATTGCGGCGGGGTTCTTGATGACCGTGCTGTTTTACGCCTATGGTCAGTTGGAATGGGCGGAACCTTCTGGCTTAAACGGGTTTCTGGCCCGGCTGGCCGGTATTCCTGGTGATCCGTTTGAACGGATTTTTCCCTGGGTGGCGCCGCTGTTCCTGTTGATCTGTTTTAGACACTCCAGAACCCGACTGTGACATGGACCGTCAGAGTACTGGGAGAGACCGGTTCAAAGGATTTTCAAGCCGACGCCGCCATAGAGCGAACCGGTCAACTTCTGTAGGGCGTGATCTCAATCAGTTCCAACGTGTAGGCGGTATCGCCCAGATCATTGTCATGGCGGGCGGTGCGCATCACGCCCTCGACGAAGACCGGATGCCACAGACCACCGATCTCGACGGGTGTGTCGGCGGTCACATAGACCAGTTGATTGGGCGGCGGCGGCGGAACATGAATACAGGCGCCCACATAAGGGACGAGCAGGAACCGGTTGATTGTCCCAGAGCCGGTGAAGTCGAAGGGTAAAACATAGCCGCCTATCCGCACCCGACGTCCATCCAGCGCCTCAACCGTGTTGAAGGTCTGGATTTGGGGCATGCGCTCCAGTCCGAAATGATCAAATCCGTTCTGGATCGCTTGCACCTGCATGAGTTCGGCGATGCGTTCGGCCTCTCCCTCAGGCAGCAGATCAGCCCAGGACAAGTCCAGATAAGCCGGGGAAGACGGCGTGGACAGCTCGTCCGCACAAGCGCTGGAAGCCGAGGCGGCGGCGAACAGACATACAGACAGGATCAAAATGCGCACCATGCGGTGCAGGATAGGCATTCTGACGATTTCCGCAAGTCACAATTCCCAAGTCACAACCTGTATCGGCGCAACGGCGCTCAGTCGATGCGCAGGCGAGGCGCTTGGGCCGTCAGGTCCGCCGCCGCGGATCGTTCACCGTCAAAGAACTGGGTTTCAACGGTTTCGAAGGCCGGGAAAGCGTCGAACAAACCGCCAAGGTTCACCTGATTGATGGCATCGGTGCGGGTGCAGGCATAGGTCCAGCTCACCAATACATCAGCATGACCGGATGCGGCAGAGTCATGGTCGGCGTGGTCTTCGTCCCCATGATCATGTTCACTATGGCCATGTTCATCATGATGATCACCGGAGTGGTCGTGAGGCTCATGGTTTTGATGGCCGTGTTCTTCATGCGCATGCGCCTCGGGATCATGGTCGTCATGAGTGTCAGGGTCGCGCGCGTCCGCGTCGTCCGGCCCGCCGGCGATCACGGCGTCGATCAGGGTGCAGCCGGCAGGTGATGAAAAGCCGATCATCTCTGCGCTGGCCAGCGTCGCTGCGGCGTCCGCCACCACCTGGCGCTGAGCATCCGTCCGGGGGGCATGTTCGAAGACATAGAGATTATAGGCGGGGCTGTTGAGCTCCGCCACAACCGCGCCGTCGGGTTCTGCGGCCACCGCTAGCCGCGCCGCGCCATGCACATGCGCATCAAGTTGCCGCATCGCGCCGTCTTGGGCCAGAGCGGAGAGGGGGGCGGCGCCGACTGAAACCAGCGCGGCGCCAAGCAGAGTGGGGCGTAGTCGCATCATGGAACTCCATTGTCAGAGGCGGGATGGAAATTATGGTCGTGATCATGACCGGTTTCATGCCGGTCGCCAGCGTGGGCGTGATTATGGGTGGCGGCATGGCTTAACGTCATCACGGCGGCAATGCCGGCGCCGGCGAACACAGCGCCTGAACCCCGTAACAGTCCGGTTTCACCCGCTTCATTCAGCAGGTGCGCCGCGCCCACATGCAGCAACAGGCCGGCCACTACGGCGAACAGCGCACCCAGAGTTTCCAGATTGAGCATCTGAGCAAAAGGGGCGCCGATCAACGCCGCGCCCAGCGTGGTCGCGCCGGCGGCCATGAAGGCCAGAACGGTGGCGGTCCGGTCCGGGAAGCCTGCCCGTTGCAGCAGGATGAAGCAGATCAATGTCTCCGGCAATTCATGCAGGATCAAACCCGGCGCCGTGCTCAACGCGGTGAACACATCCATGACCGAAGTGACCGCATACACTGCGCCGTCAAGTGCAGAATGGATGGCGATGGCGACAACCGGGGTCAATGCACTCAACCGGTTCACCTTCGGCTTGCTCCCCGGGGCGGCGTTCACCAGCGCTTGAAGCAAGAAGCCAGAGGCAAAACCCGCCAACACCAGCCATGGCGCCCAAGGATGCAGAAGAAAAGCTTTCGGGATCAGATGCACCAAGGCCAGAGTGATCACCAGCCCGCCGGCGAAAGCGGCGAAAAGGGGTGCGTTGGCGCGGGTGAATCCAGCGGCATGATGGATGAGTATCAACGCGACAAGACAGACCGTCGCGGCGGCGAGACCCAGGCCAGCGGAGAGCAGGAACGGTGACAAAAGGCGCTCATCAATCAGATTGAGTGTTATAGTGTTGCGTCATTCATACGACGAAACCTGTTCGGGTGCAAGCACGCTTTTCGCGCCGATCAGCGCTGGATCCGATTC
>RKRX01000119.1 GCA_007571185.1 Oceanicaulis sp. | reverse complement strand
GTCGTCATCGGTCGGGGGGCGCTGACCCTGTGCGCCGATCGCATAGCGCGCCGCGCCCGGCGCGGTCGCATCGTGATGGTCGCCGACACCCGCGCCCTGCGCCATCATCGCGCCGGACTGGAGCAAGTCTGTCAATCCACAGGTCTGCATCTGGAATTGATCGAAATTGAGGGCGGAGAAACCGCCAAGAGTTGGCGAAACCTTAAGCGCTTGTGCAACCGGTTGCTGGACCTTGATCTTGAACGCTCTGAAGCGGTGACAGCCTTTGGCGGCGGCACAATCGGGGATTTGACCGGGTTTGCCTGTGCTATCGTCAAGCGAGGGACGGGATTTATTCAGATTCCCACCACGCTTTTGGCCCAGGTGGATAGCTCAGTAGGCGGCAAGACCGGCATCAACACCAGGCACGGCAAGAATCTGATCGGCGCTTTTCATCAACCCGATATGGTGATCGTCGACACGCGGTTTTTAGACACGCTGGCGCACCGAGAGGTGTTGTCAGGCTATGCCGAGATTGTAAAAACCGGGCTCATCGCTGGAACATCGCTGTTTGAGACCCTTGAATCGTCGGGGGCGAAAATCGTCAAGGGTGACGATTTGGCGGGTGTGATCGCCCAAGCCGTCGCCTTCAAAGCGCACATAGTCGCCGCCGATGAACGCGACACCGGTCAACGCGCCCTGCTCAATCTGGGCCATTCCTTTGGGCACGCTTTTGAAGCTGAAGCGGTGAAAGGCGCGCTGATTCACGGTGAAGCGGTCGCTTGCGGGCTGGACATGGCCTTTAGATATTCGGCCCGGCTGGGCATCTGTCCACCCGAAGACGCCGCGCGGGTGCGGGCCCATCTGCATGCTGTGGGCCTACCCGTATACGCACACGAACTGCCCGGCGGTCCCTATGCAGCCGACCGTCTTCTGGCGCGCATGGCCAATGACAAGAAAAATTCCGGCGGCGCCATCACGCTTGTTCTGGCGCGCGGGATCGGCGAGGTTTATATCGCTCACGATGTGGACCGGGACAGCCTGACCGATTTCCTGATTGACGAGGTTGAAAACTGATGACGTTCGAACCGTGGATGGTCTGGACCGGGTTCAGTATTTTATGCCTGCTGGCCTTCTCTGGTTTTTTCTCCGGTTCCGAAACCGCCCTGACCGCCACATCAAGGGCGCGCATGCTCGCCCTGGAAAAAGACAAGGATCCTCGCGCACGCCGGGTGAACACGCTGATCGAGGATCGCGAGAAACTGATCGGCGCGATCCTTCTGGGCAACAATCTTGTCAATATCCTGGCAGCTTCACTGGCCTCGGTCATGTTCCTAGCCATGTTCGGCGAGGCCGGCGTGCCCGTCGCCACACTGGTGATGACCTTGCTGGTGCTGATCTTCGCCGAGGTTCTGCCCAAAACCTATGCGCTGTCCAATCCAGATCGCATGGCGCTGACCGTCTCACTGCCGATCCGCATTATCGTGGCGGTGTTTTTCCCGGTGGTGAGGACAGTGCAATGGCTGGTGGGCCACACGCTGCGCATTCTGGGTCTGTCGGCGTCCGGCCCGATCTCTTCCGCCCATGACGATATCCGGGGGCAGATCGATCTGCATCACCAGGAAGGCGAGGTGGTGAAAACCGACCGCGACATGCTAGGCGGCGTGTTGGATCTGCGCGAACTGACCGTCGATGACGTGATGGTTCACCGCAAGAACCTGATGATGTTTGACATTGACCAACCTATCGAGGATTTGGCGGCAGGCGCGCTGAGCTGCCCGCATACCCGACTGCCGTTGTATCGTAACGACACCGAGAACATTGTCGGCATCTTACATGTGCGTGACCTCGCCCGCGAACTACATGAAGCGGGCGGGGACGCCAGCAAGCTGGATATTCACGCCATAAAGCGTGAGCCCTGGTTCATCCCCGAGACCACGGAACTGCTCGACCAACTCACCGCTTTCCGCCAGAAGCGCGAACACTTCGCCCTGGTGGTGGATGAATATGGCGCGCTGATGGGCGTTGTGACGCTGGAAGATATTATCGAAGAAATCGTTGGCGAGATCGAGGACGAGCACGATGTGGCTGTAGAAGGCGTCACCCATATGCCTGACGGCTGCGTGATGGTGGAAGGCGCCATCCCCGTGCGGGATGTGAACCGGGCCCTGGACTGGCGACTGCCCGACGAAGAAGCTGTCACCATCGCCGGGCTGGTCATCCACGAGGCCCGGACCATTCCCGAACAGGGTCAGATTTTCCGCTTTCACGGCGTGCAATTTGAAATTCTTGAACGGCGGCGCAATCAGATCACGCGCCTACGCCTGAACAGGGAACCTGGAGCCGATCCCAATCCATGAGTTATTCGCCAGGCGCTCTGGCCTTGATGGCGAGGGCGTGAATCCGGGTTTTCATCACTGTGTCCAGGGCCTGGTTGACCAGCCGGTGACGCTGAACCCGGTTCTGACCGGTAAAAACAGCTGACACGATATCGACAGAAAAATGGGATTGTCCATCCGCCGACGCGCCAGCATGACCGGCGTGCTTCGCACTGTCATCTGTCACCACAAGACTGTCTGGAGCCAGAGCGTTGATCAGGGCCGTTTCGATTTCCTGCTTTACGCTTGTCATTGTCATGCTCGGTTTGTTGTCCTGAACTCCAGCGTGCATCATACTCAAAACCCATGGATGGTGATTACAAATACCGGCCACGGTTCAAGGATATCCGTGTCAAGCCGCCCGAGGATGAGGCGAAGCCTGAGGATAGGGTGTGCGAGCACCCCCGGTGCCGCGCAAAAGCCACCGCCCGCGCGCCCCAAAGCCGCGCCAACCGCACCCGGTTCTATTGGTTCTGTCAAGCCCATGCCTCTGATTATAACAAGGGATGGAACTTCTTTGAAGGCATGAGCGAAGGCGCCGCCAAAGCCTATATGGAAGCGGACATGTATGGTCACCGGCCCACATGGAGCTTCTCCACCGGCGCCGGCGCTTGTCAGGCCGCCGACAATCCCCGGGACAGGTTCGTAGATCCGTTTGACCTGTTCGGCGATCGCCCCCCGCCCGGTCAGCAGCGTACAGGGTGCAAAGCCACAGACCCCATGGCCGGAATAGGACGGCTTCAGAAACGGGCGTTGGAAACGCTCAATCTGGGCGCGGATGCCGACAAAGGCACGGTGCACAAGCGCTATGCTGAACTCGTGCGACTATACCACCCCGATTCCAATGGCGGAGATCGCTCTATGGAGGACATGCTGCAGAAAGTGGTCGATGCCTACCAAATCCTCAAAAGCGCCGGCAGAGGCTGACTCTTCATCGGTGCGTGCGTCGCCCGGGCCGGCGGGTCAACCTCGCTAAAATACCGCCGGCTCTGTCATCGTTATCGTCTCGGCGCCGTCGTCCTGAGAAATCTCACTCTTGTTCACCGTCAGGTTTGCGGGGCTCGACATGGTTTGCACGGCCGCCCGTTGCGCGAACACCCTTGCGGCGGGGCGGGGCTTTCACAGCGCGTATCTGGGGTTTATGGTCTGAACACACTGTCGCGCTGACGCCAGAGAGTTTTTCACACATGATTGATGACGCCCTGATCAATCTCACCCCGGACATCGTCGCCGATTGCCCGGCCCTGTTCGGGTTTGATCCCGGTTTTGAAACGCCCGCCTTTTCCACTCGCGGAACCCATGCGCCGGATGTGGACGAAACCTATATCTTTGACCCGGCGACCACCCGCGCCATCCTGGCGGGCTTCGCCTTCAATCGCCGGGTCATGGTTCAGGGTTATCACGGCACCGGCAAATCCACCCATGTCGAACAGGTTGCAGCGCGCCTGAACTGGCCGATGGTTCGGGTTAATCTCGACAGCCATGTGAGCCGAATCGACATGGTCGGAAAAGACGCCATCGTGCTGAAAGACGGCCAACAGATCACGGAGTTCCAAGAAGGCATCCTTCCCTGGGCCGTGCAACGCCCGGTAGCGCTGTTGTTTGACGAATACGACGCTGGCCGCCCCGATGTGATGTTCGTGATCCAGCGTATTCTGGAAGCCACCGGCGCACTGACCCTGCTGGACCAGAACCGCGTCATTCACCCGAACGCCAGCTTTCGTCTGTTTGCGACCCTGAACACGGTGGGTCTGGGTGATGCGACGGGTCTGTATCACGGCACCCAGCAAATCAACCAAGGCCAGATGGACCGTTGGTCGCTGGTGACCTCGCTGAACTATCCGCCCGCTGAAACCGAATGCCGGATCGTCGCCGCCAAGCTGAACGGGATAGGGGAAACCCCCGAAGGCGAGAAGATGATCGCTGATATGGTTACTGTGGCCGGTTTCAGCCGCAAAGCCTTTGTCAATGGCGACATATCCACCGTGATGAGCCCGCGCACCGTGCTGGTCTGGGCTGAAAATACACAAATCTTCGGCGATCCCGGCCTCGCCTTTCGCCTGACTTTCCTCAACAGGTGTGACGAGCCGGAACGCCCGATCCTGTCGGAGTTCTATCAGCGCGTCTTCGGTGAGGATCTGCCCGAAAGCGCGGTGGCGTAGCCTCGCATGTCTGAGCGGAACATCCCGGAACAATTCCCGCGCGCCCTGAGCGCCGCCACACGCGCGGTCAGCCATAAGCGCGCACTGGAAGTGAAGTTCGGCGGGCGAGCGCCGATCCTGCGCGATGGGTGCGTGACGCTGCCCGATCCGCCTGCCCGGCCCGGCGTTGACGCCGCCGCCAGAATCCGCGGACAGGCGGATGCGCTGGCGCTGCGCTTGCAACTGCACAATGGCGCCGCACACCGGTCCGCCCGGCCGCCGGGCGCCCGTGCGCGGGATATTTTCGACGCCGTCGAACAGGCGCGGGTGGAAGCGCTGGGCGCTAAGACCATGCGCGGCGTGGCTGATAATCTGGACGCCGCGCTTGCCGATCGCTGCCGTCAAGAAGGCTGGAGCCAGGCCCGGGACCGGCAAACCGCCCCCCTGGCTGAAGCCATCTCCATGCTGGTCCGTGAACGGGTGACCGGGCGGAAATCCCCCGATGACGCCAAGGGCCTGATGCAGGTCTGGCGCGCTGACCTGGAAAATATGGCCGGAGATGCGCTCGATGCCCTGGCTGAGACTGCGGACGACCAACACCGGTTCGCTGACGCCCTGCGCCAGGTGATTCGTACTCTTGATCTGGGCGATGAACTGGGCGAGCCCCGCACGAAAGACCAGCGAAACCATGACGAGCCCGATGACGCCGACAGCCGGCAGGCCCCTGAAACAGGCCCTGAAGCCGACCAAAATGACAGCGAGAGCAAACCCGGACAGGGCGAAGATGAAAGAGACAAGGACAATGAAAATGACACCGCTGACGCCAGGGGCTCTGGAGCGAGCGCCGATGACATCGAGCTCGCCGAGGACCGCCGGACCGGTGTGAACGGTAACGATGAACCTGGCCAATCCATGTCATCGATCAGGCTCAACCGGATCAACTGGCCCGATGAGACCTCTGGACGCTACAAAATCTTCACCGACAGGTTCGATGAGGTGATCGAGGCGGGCGATTTGTGCGACGCCAATGAGCTGAACCGTCTGCGCCATAGTCTGGACCAGCACCTCAAGAGCTCACAAAACACAGTGGGGCGGTTGGCCAACCGTTTGCAGCGCCGCCTCATGGCCCGGCAGCAGCGCTCTTGGTCCTTTGATCTAGAAGAGGGACAGCTTGACCCCGCGCGTCTGCCCCGGATCATCGTGGACCCGATGACGCCGCTGAGTTTCAAACAGGAAAAAGACACCAATTTCCGTGACACTGTGGTCACCCTGCTGCTGGACAATTCCGGCTCTATGCGCGGGCGTCCGATCATGGTGGCCGCCGCCTGTGCAGATATTCTGGCCCGTACTCTTGAACGATGCGGGGTGAAAACCGAAATCCTGGGCTTTACGACCCGGGCTTGGAAAGGCGGTCGTTCAAAAGAAAAATGGCTGGCCCGGGGCAAGCCCCGCAATCCAGGACGTCTCAACGATCTGCGCCACATTATTTACAAGTCTGCGGACACCCCCTGGCGGCGCGCGCGTCCCAATCTGGGCCTGATGTTGCGCGATGGGTTGTTGAAGGAAAATGTTGACGGCGAAGCTCTGCTCTGGGCCCATAACCGGCTGATGGCGCGTGCCGAACAGCGGCGCATCATGATGGTGATCTCTGACGGCAACCCTGTCGATGACGGCACCCAGTCGGCGAACGCGCCCGCTTATCTGGAAACGCATCTGCGCGAAGTGATCCATATGATCGAGAACCGGTCCGAGGTGGAACTGCTCGCGATCGGGATCGGACACGATGTGACCCGTTATTATCGCAAAGCGGTCACCCTTATGGATGTGGGACAGCTCGCCGGCGCAATGACCGATCAGTTGACCGCCCTGTTCGACGCGAACACAGGCGGGCGCACGCCTTTCGCTTGCAGCTGAAACGATCCTGCGCCCTTTAGGCCGGTGCGACAGCTTTCTTCAGTGCGCGCTTGATTTTCAGCGCATTGCTTGAAAGCCGCCCATCGCGGGCTTTCAACAGGAACGGATCCAGCCCCCCCGCATGGTCAACGCTGCGCAAGGCCCGAGCGGCGATGCGCAGACGGAAAGAGCGGCCCAGGGTTTGAGAGGTCAATGTCACTTGACACAGATTGGGCAGAAAGCGACGCTTGGTCTTGTTGTTGGCGTGGGACACATTGTTACCCGAAACCGGGCCTGTCCCCGTAAGTTCACAGCGGCGCGACATGGCTTGCTTCCCTCTTGCTTGACAACCGTTATTGATACATATGCAATCGCGTTTGGCGAACCCCGGCGGCGATGCGAGAGCGGGCTGTGTATCGGCCCGGGCGCATCACGTCAAGACGCCGCACCATGCAATCGGGTATTCATACTGCAGCCGGATACGCTTACACAAACGCTGCGATGAACCCGGATCAAAGGACATGATGGCCATGCGCACCAGATTCACCTCAGCTCTCGGCATGGTTGTCTCAATATTCCTGGGCCTGACCGCCCCCGCCGGCGCCGAACCGTCGATCCTGCCCGAACAGGTTTTTGCAGAGTATTCCGGTTCGGTCCTGTTCCTCAAAGTGGCCAATATCTCCCTGTCCGCCGGATTCGATGATGAAACATATTCCGCCGCCGCCGCCTTTCAAAGCGCAGGATTGCTCAGCTGGTTTGACGATACCGATATTAAGGCCACAGTTTCGGGCTATCGCACCGGGTCGGGACTAGGCCCGCATCGCTATGAACACACCAATTTCGCCAACGATAAGGGGCGCGTGGTGGGAATCAATTTCCCGGCGGGGACGGCGGTGCCTCATATCAATCCGCCCTTTGGCTCAATGGGCGAGCCGCCCGCCAGCGACGCCGAGCGCGCCGGCGCGCTTGATCCGATCTCCGCACTGCTGGGGCTGATGATGAGCCTGCCCGTCGATGAGAGCGGTGTTTGTCGAGGCCGCATCCCGGTGTTTGACGGCAAGGCGCGCTATGATTTGCGCCTTCACAATGCCGGTCTCGATGATGTGCGCACCCGGGGTTGGCGCGGCGAAGCGATCCGCTGTCAGGCTTATGTGGAACCTGTTAGCGGCTATGATGAAGGCGATCGCCCCTCCGAAGACGACACCGCCCGACCGGTCACCATCTGGCTGGCGCAGATCGGCGAGATGTATATTCCAGTCCGGTTCCGGGCTCAAACCCGGTTGGGCTCCATCAATGTCCGAGCTAGACGGGTCTATGCAGGCGCCGCCTTGCAATAGATGTGTCCGGGCGCTCTCGGAAGCGAGGTTGGCGATGGCCTATGCTCTGAAACCTAAAATGAGAGATCGGGATCAGGAATGTTGGATGCTCTGAAACGATTGTTCGCCGGTGACACAACCCCTGAGGAAACCGCGTTGAGCCCCGCCCTGTCCACCGCTGTGCTGCTGGTGGAAGCCGCGTTGTCGGATGGCGTTTACGCTGATACGGAAGAGGCGGAGATTCTCGATGTGCTTCAAACCGGGTTCGATCTGAGCGCGCCGGCGGCCGCAGAACTGCTCGCAGACGCCAAGGCGCTGGCGGACACCGCCGTGGACCATTATCGCTTCACCAAGGTGGTCAAAACCCTGCCCCATGATCAGCGGATATCCATTCTCACCGATCTGTGGCGCGTGGTGCTGGCCGATGGCGACCGCGACGCCCATGAAGACGCCCTGATCCGGCGCCTCGCCCCCCTGTTGGGTCTGTCGGACCGAGATCGGGCGCTGGCGCGGCAAGCGGCCTCTTCCCGTTGATCCCGTTGACAAACGGGGCTGGGAGGGTCAAATCCCCGCCATACCCGATGTCTTCTCATTCCACGCTTCAAGGATCGCCTGCGCGATGACCTATATCGTCACTGACGCCTGTATTCGTTGTAAATTCACCGACTGCGTCGAGGTATGCCCGGTGGACTGTTTCTACGAAGGCGAGAACATGCTCGTCATTCACCCTGACGAGTGCATCGATTGCGGCGTATGCGAACCGGAATGCCCGGTGGAAGCCATCAAGCCCGACACCGAGGATGATGCAGACGGCAAATGGCTGACGCTGAACTCCAAATACGCCGAGCAATGGCCCAACATCACGATACGCAAAGAGCCGCCGCCCGATCACAAAGAATTTGAAACAGTGACCGGCAAGCTTGAAAAATATTTCTCCGAAAAACCAGCCTCATGAGATTTTGACAGATTTTGCATCGTTTTTGCGACATTTTGGGCTTTCGCCAGCCCCGTTTCAGAGGCGGACGATGCAGGTCTATCACAAATGTGTGCGCACGGTTGACGTGTTATGGCTTTTCCGGTAGGAGCCCCGCTTGCCGGTGGATGCTCGCGCAGGGTTTCGGGCCAGACATCGACCCGATGCCAAGCGAACCTCACAGAGACCCGGACTCGGGCGCGGGGCGCTGCGACCCCAAGGCGTCCGGAAGGCTCTTCACGTCACGAGCCAAAAATTGAAGAGGATCTCGCATGACCAAGAAACCCGCCCATAAGAACACCAAGAAACCTGCCAACAAAAATAAAGCCTTCAGGAAAAATGACTATGTGGTTTATCCCGCCCATGGCGTTGGCCGGATCATGGGCGTCGAGAGGGAAACCGTCGCCGGATTTGATATCAGGGTTTATGTGGTCTCGTTTGAGCAGGACAAGATGACTTTGCGCGTGCCGACCTCCAAGGCCCGCGCCCAGGGCATGCGTTCATTGGTCAGCGATGACGTGCTCAAGGAGGCTATCAAGACTCTGAAAGGCAAGCCCAAAGTCAAGCGCACCATGTGGAATCGTCGCGCCCAAGAGTATGAAGCGAAGATCAATTCCGGCGATCTGATCTCCATCGCGGAAGTGGTGCGTGACCTGCACCGCCAGGAAGATCAACCCGAACCGTCTTATTCCGAGCGTCAGCTGTATGAATCCGCACTTGATCGCATGGTCCGCGAAGTGGCCGCCGTCGAAAAAGTGGATCGGGAAAAAGCGCTTGAATTGCTGACCGCCACTCTGGTCAAGAAGGCCGCCTGACGGTCTTTCTCAATACCAGATTCTAGATTGACAAACATCCTGCCGAGTCTCTCGGCAGGATGTTTTCGTTTGTGTTCAGGTTCAAACCTCTGTGTGATCCGGCGCCGCGCCGACTGCGTACGTCTTTGTGTGTAGACACGTCTTGAACATGCAGCGGACCGAAAGCCAGACCATGTCATCCACCCCCTCCGCCCGAGTCGCCGCACCGCGTCGTTCCGCCGACCCTGACCGTCGCTTCTTCGCGTACGCCATGAACGCGCCCCTGCTTGAACGGCAAGAGGAACTCGCACTGGCCACAGCATGGAAGGATCATGGTGATGAAGTCGCGCTTCACAAGCTCACCACCGCCTATATGCGGCTGGTGGTCGCCATCGCCGCGAAATTCCGTCATTATGGTTTACCCTTCGCTGACCTGGTCTCAGAAGGCAATATCGGTCTGATGCAGGCCGCAGCCCGGTTTGAACCGGAACGGGATGTGCGCTTTTCCACTTATGCCAGCTGGTGGATCCGTTCCGCTACACAGGATTATGTGCTGCGTAACTGGTCCATCGTGCGCACCGGCACGACAGCAGCGCAAAAATCACTCTTCTTCAATCTCCGCCGTCTGCGCGTGCTGATTAGGGATGTGGGTTCGGGCCCCCTCAGTGCGGACAATCGCGCTTATGTGGCCCGGGCCCTGCGGGTGAGTGAGGGGGATGTGGAGAAGATGACAGGCCGTCTGGCTGCGGTTGATCGCTCGCTCAACGCTCCTTTCTCCGAGGATGGCGAAGGTGAATGGCAGGATCTGCTGGCCGATGAACGCCCCACCCCGGAAGCCGAAGTCATGAATAGCTATGACAGCGACAAGCGACGCGACTGGCTGGACCAGGCCATGGGTCGGTTGAGCGAACGCGAACAGTTGATTATTCGTGAACGGCGCCTGCGCGAAGACAGCATCACGCTAGAAAAACTAGGCCAGAGGCTGGGGATATCCAAAGAACGGGTGCGCCAGGTGGAGCATCAGGCGCTAGCCAAGATCAGAAAACACCTCACCGCAATCATCGGCGATCCCGATGAAGCTGGACTGATCCCGGTCGAATAGGCTGGAGTTCACCCTTCAAGGCAGAATGCGGGATGCAGGCGCATCCACAATCTCAAGCTGGTCGGGCGCATACACCCCGATCATGGGGCCGTTCTCCTCCGCCATCCAGCCGCGCACGCGCACGATAGCGCCATCCAGTGTGGCAGGGTCCATCCCGTGGCGGGCCTCAACCTCCTTTCGCAGGGCTCGTGACAGGCTGATTGTAAAATCGGTGCGCCAATCCGCTCCGAAATTGAGATAAAGCCGTCCGGAACGGGCTTCGCCCGTAGCGATGACGCGCCCTTCCACGATTTGGGCGCTGTCAAGATATTGCGCC
>RKRX01000234.1 GCA_007571185.1 Oceanicaulis sp. | reverse complement strand
GGTTGGAGGTGGCCAACAGCACCCGGTGGAGCAGGCTTTCCGGTTTCTGGGTCGGGTGCGCCTTCCTGCCATCGGCGGTTTTGAGGCGTTCACCGCCCGCACAGATGGGCAGGGTCCAGTCCGAGCGCATCTGGACGCCGTCATTGAGCGCCTTCATGGCGGCGTAGTTGAAAGTGGGTTTGCCTTCCCTGGTTTTGGCGGCCCAGATCAGCGTTTCATGGGCGTTGGTAAAACGCGTACCCTTGAAATTCGGCATCGGGTTGGATTTACGTCAGATCACATCATTCAGGATCCAGAAACCCATGTCTTGCAGGAAAGCTCCAACACGGAAAATATTGTGATAGCTGCCGATGGTCCACAGTGCGCCATTGGGTTTGAGCACGCGGCGGGCTTGCTGCAACCAGGCGCTGGAGAACAGATCATAGGCGTCAAAATCGCCGATCTGATCCCAATCATTATCGACGCCATCCACCCTAGAATTGTCAGGGCGATGCAGCTCCCCGCTTAACTGCAAATTATAGGGCGGATCGGCGAAGACCAAATCCACGCTCTCATCAGGCAGGGATTTCATCACCTCGGCGCAGTCGCCTTCCAGGACGACATCAACCGGAATGGAATTTTTGATCGAACCCGACACGCGAATCTTCCTTTTCTCTGAATGAGATTGATTCGGTGACAGGTGAATTGATTTGGCTTACCTGATGGTTAACGCCGATCCATTATGTCATGTTGTCCGGTCGAGGCGTCGCCACGGCCCTGTCGCCTGTCTGGCCAACTGCACCGGCCGATAACTAAGCCGATGAATGGGTGTGGGCCCCAGATTTTCAAGGGCGGCTTTATGGCCCGGGCTAGGATAGCCCTTATGAGCGGCCAGGCCGAATCCGCCGAAGCGCTGCTCCGCCTCCACCATGATCCGGTCCCGCAGGGTTTTGGCGATAATTGAAGCCGCAGCAATGGCGGGCTCGCTGGCGTCGCCGCCCACAATCGCCCGCGCCGGGGCGGGCAGGTCTTCGGGTATGCGATTGCCATCGACAAGAATGTCTTCTGGACATATGGACAGAGCGTTCACGGCCCGGGCCATGGCCGCCATGGTGGCGTGAAGCACGTTCAACCGGTCGATCTCGGCGGGTTCAGCGATCCCCACCCCAACCAACGCTTCTGTCCAGATGACCGACGCCAGCATCGCCCGGCGCTTCTCGCTGAGTTTTTTCGAATCATCCAGCTGATCTAAGACAGAGAAATCCACAGGCAGGATCACAGCCGCCGCCGTAACCGGGCCGGCCAAGGGCCCGCGTCCGGCTTCATCCA
Organism: Oceanicaulis sp.; assembly: GCA_007571185.1. Lineage (GTDB taxonomy): Bacteria > Pseudomonadota > Alphaproteobacteria > Caulobacterales > Maricaulaceae > Oceanicaulis. The sequence goes on along the minus strand of RKRX01000234.1, from coordinate 1,905 downwards.
CGCCGGCGACAAGGGGGAAAGACATGTTTGACATGGCGTCAGGCTGGCGGGTCAGGTTGAAATTCTCAAGCATGGTCGCCAGACTCAACACCATCTTGATGTGTTCAATTGGCGCCAGCACATTATCCCCGCCGACCCGCCAGGATTGCTGAATCAGAAGGAAAAAAGCCTGTCGCGAGGCGACAGGCTCTTTAGCTGATTGCTGCGAGGGGGCCTTGCGGCGCATTCTCACGGCACGCCCCATTGTATGGTTTACGGAGCTAGTCTTGTCAATCCTTCCACCTTTCACTCCAGATCAGCTTCAGCAGTTGCCGCACGTGCTCTCCACACAGCGTTTTGCCACCTATCTTCAGGCTCGTAGTCATGATCGAACTCATGCTCTCACTCTATATCTTTGGAATATAAAGATTTCTTCAGCTTTCCTCGTCCCGTTGCACGTCCTGGAGGTCACCCTCCGCAACGCCATCGTCGAGGCCATCAAGGAGATACCTGGCCGTGGTCAGAAGGTTTCATCCGCTCGCTGCCGGATTCTCCTGCTCGCAACTACAGTGCGAAACGCGACCTTCAAGGGTGCAGCCGGAAGCATCAGACAGCAGGAAAGATCATCGCCGACCTGAAATCCCGGCTTGTTCGCGCGTACGCGCATCGCGATGACTGAAACGGCAGTTCTCTCCACAGGAAGAGTTCCGGGAGGAAATCGGAATTGGCAAATGATTGCAAGGAGCCATTTTGCATCGTCAGGCCATCCACGCCGAAGATCACCTTCCGAGTAGGCGTTCGGCAACCCCTGCCAGACGAGATCCGAGCAGGCGCCCGCCTACCCCCTGAAACCCTGTCACACGCACACTGTTGAGCCGGCTTCCGTTTCAGGTCGTGAACATGGCATGCAGGTCGGGCCGTGACGATTCCATGCCGAAAGACGCGTTTCGGACGAAAATGCCCGTCGAACGAGACCTGCATCTCTCCTGTCCTTCGCCGACGCCCCTCGCCGGCATGTTGTCGTTGGCGGGCTCCGCCGCCGCAAACCGCTCCCGCACGATGCGCCGCCCGATCAGCCGGGCCAGCGTCATGACGGCGGCATCGATCCGCTCTTCCGCTCCGCCATTGTCATTCGCCGCGCTGCCACGTGCGACAGTTTGCCTGCAATCCTTCCCATCCGCCATCTGTCCTCGCCTCCCGCAACACATCGCTACCGGGGACGGCTTGAGCCTCGCAGACACCCTTGTCAAACGGTTCCGGTATTCGATTTCCTGCATGGAATCATGCCCTTGCGAAGACAGGCGTAGCACAAGAAATCTTGCCGGACGGCATCCTCGCCTTCCTTTCAGGTCAGCACGCGGAGCGCGGCCTCAGGCGCCTTGTCGAGAATCCGCAACAGGGCACGCGCCGCCCCGGTCGGGTAGCGCTTCCCCTGTTCCCAGTTGCGGATCGTCTCGGGCGGCACGTCGATGCGCCGCGCCAGCTCCATCTGGGTAAGACCTAGCCGCCGCCGGACCCGGCGCGCATACCGCGCCATGTCCTGCATCGCCTCAGCCTCGTCCTCCTGCATCTGCAATGCGATCTCCGCCTCGCCGGTGGCGTCCACCACCGCGGGGTCGATTCGCCCCGCGGGCAGCGTCGCCGGATCGTCGGGATCAATCCTGACGCGCGTTGTGCTCATAGTTCACGACCTCCCTTGCGTTGGCCTTGCGGGCCGAAATGATGCGGATAGCCGAACCGTGTAGACGACGACATATCCCCGCCCGTCGATCAGGCCGATCAGCCGGTAGCGATCCTCGCCATAGTCCCGGCGGCGATCCTGCGCGACGATCCGGTGCGGGTCGAGGAATGTGCGGACGGCATGGGCGAAGTCGAAGCCCCGACGCACGAAACAGGTATCGCTCTTGGCATCGTCCCATTCGAACT
>RKRX01000050.1 GCA_007571185.1 Oceanicaulis sp. | reverse complement strand
TGCGCTGGCGTGGTCTTCGGGACGGTTTGATGCGCGCCTGCAGGGCCGTGCGCTGCTGTTGCACACGGTTTCGGGGTATGGCGATGCGGGTGTGGGTTTAAGCCTGGGTCTCAAGCCGCAAGAGAATGGCGCGGGCTTATCCTTCTCACTAACGCCGGCCTGGGGCCATGCGGGCTCGCTGGGCGGCGGGTTACAGCTATGGGGCGATGATCGGATGCGTGCGCCAGGCGTGGGTTCTGAGCGCGGGCTATCGCCGCAGATGAGCTGGAACACGGAACTGGGTTACGGGTTCGCACTGGGCCCGGACGGTCAGGTTCTGCGTTCATATGTGAGCAGCCGTCCCAACGAATGGCGCGCCGGGCTGGAGATCGTCGGGTTCAGGTGGTGAGCAGGCGTCTGATCACAGTGGTCGGCCAGCGCTGCTGATTCCGCACTTGCGGGCATGGCCCAAATGAAAACAAGGTCTATTGACATCACTCAGGCCGTGAGATTTTCGCTGTGAGGGGTGTGGGGCTCGGCAGACCTGTGTCGATCCTGTATCGCATGACACAGTACGCGACTCACGGAAAATTGTCTTTCATGACTGGCGCCTGCATGGGTGGAGCAGATATAGGAACAGAGCAGATATGGAGTGTGCGCCATGAAAACTGTCGTGATCGGCGTGTTCGTCGGACTGGTTGTCATTCTGGGCGTGTTTTTTTTCCTGCTCAGCATGGCTGACGCCACCGCGCCGGCGCCTGAGGAAGTCCGCATCGAGATCAGTGATGCACTGTTGGGTTAGGCCGTGCCTGACCATGCTCATCGCTGCATGGAGCCTCACGCTCTCTGCAATCGTGCTAGCGCAGGATATTGCAGTCACGGATCTGGGGCGTGTGGATCCATTCGAGGTCGGGGTCAATCCCGTTTTGCCCGATACGGTCTGGAGCAGCGGTCATGCCGATACGCTCCGCGCTGTGTTTTCCCGATTGCCCGACCCGCACGATACAGGTTGGACACATGCTTCGGCGGCGCGGCTCGCCCTACAAGCCTTGCAGTCCTCGGGCGCGCCACCGCGTGCGACGGAAGATACGTTTGCACTGGCGGCGCTGCGCGCAGACCAGGTGCTGTCCGCAGGCGGCGCGCCCATGGCTTATGCGCTGTTGGAGCGCACGCCGCGAGTCAATGAATCAGACCGATTAACCCGCGTTTTTGTCGAGTCCGCGTTCGCTATCGGTCGCACGTCAGACGCTTGCCGAGCGTCGGATGCGTTGCTGGCGGGCCGTGGAGCCACCTATTGGCTGCGTGTGAGAGCGGTTTGTTTGGCGCTTGACGGCGCGATTGCTGCAGCTGAGTTGACGGCGGAACTGGCCCGATTGCAAAGCCCCGATCCCGGATTTGACGTGTTGTTTAACGTTTATACGCTGGACGGTCCCCTCGAAACGGTCCCGGCACCGCGCAACGTGCTGGAACTGGCGCTGATGACCGCACTGGCGCCGGGCGCACAGATCACCTTGTCTGAAGAGGCGCCGCCCTGGTTGCACACAGCTGCTGCACGCACCGCCCCTATCGCTGAATTGTCTCCGATTGTGTCCGAGGCGCTTGAGGTTGCAGTTTCGCTGTGGGGTGTTGATCGGGAGCGAGCTCTTGATCAGCTCATCCGTCAGGATTTTGATCGAGAGATCGCCGCTGAAGCGTTGGCTATCCGTTTGTCGGAATCGGCCGAAGCAGGGCGCTTTGTAGAGATTTCGCGCCTGCATGGTCCGGAGCTGGGCCGCTTGCCTGTCACCGGGGACACGCTTGCCCATGGCGCCCGCTTTGTGTTGGCCGCGCTGGCGGCGGATGATGTAAGTGTGGCTGAACGCTGGCGGGAAGCGCTGCTGAACGGTCCGCCTGCGCCGGAACCGGTTGTACAATCCCCGCCCGCTTTCGTCACACTGCCCGGTCCGGCGGCGCTGATTCCACCTTCAGATGCGCAAACACCGCCTGAGCAGGTTGAGTGGGTACAACCTGATCCGGGTGTTCTGGTCGCGCTGGACTTTGCGCGCGCGATTGCGCTTGGTCAGATCAATGATGATGCGTTCATGGCGCTGCTGGTCGCCCGGATTGAGAAGGCTACGCCTGAACGCCTGTGCCAGGCGGCGGGCCTTGTAGCGCTGGGTGCGGATGACCAGGGGCAGCTGCTTGAAGCGCTGTCGGGATCGATTCCGGCCAGGAATGCGCTGTCGCCGCCGGTTTATGGTCCGCTCATGCTGGCAGCGGGGCGACAGGCGCTGGGTGAAACGCAATTGCTGGCCGCGGCGCTGTTAGAGCGTCATCATGACGATGCAGGCGCCTGTGCGACCGCAATGCTGGCGCTCGACCATGTCGGGTTGCGCGCCTCGGCGCTCACCTATCTGCTTGAGCGGGTGATTGAGGACGCCGCATGAGCGCCCGCTCCATTGCGCTCTTTCTGGATATGATGGCGGCGGAGCGGGGCGCGGCGCACAATACGCTGGAAGCCTATCGCCGGGATCTTGAGGACGCCGCGACCCGGCTCAAAGCGCGGGGCGGGTCGCTGGACACCGCCCGAACCACCGATCTGGAGATCTATCTGGCCGATCTGGCGGCTGCGGGATTGTCAGCATCCACCTCAGCCCGGCGATTATCGGCTCTCAGACGCTATTTCAAATTTCTGCTCAGGGATGGGTTGCGGACCGATAACCCTGCTGCTGATCTATCAGGGCCGAAAAAGGCCCGCACCCTGCCCGGGGTGCTTGGCCAGGATCAGGTGGAGGTCTTGTTTCGCGCCGCCGAGGATGGCGATGATCCTGACAGTGTGCGTCTGCGCGCCATGCTGGAACTGATCTATAGCTGTGGTCTTCGCGTGAGTGAGCTGGTCACCTTACCGCTTTCCGCCTTTGCTCGCGCTGAGCGCTGTCTTGTCATCACCGGCAAGGGCGGCAAAGACCGGCTTGCGCCTCTGACGGACACGGCGCTGGAGGCGGTCGCTGCGTACAAATCAGTGCGGGAACATTATCTGCCGAGTGAAACAGCACCCTACCGCAAACGGGCCGAACATTTCCTGTTTCCATCCAAAACAGCCCGGGGCGGCCATCTGACCCGAGAGCGATTCGCCCAAATGCTGCGGTCGCTGACAGGGCGGGCGGGGCTTGATCCCGCCAGGATAAGCCCGCACGTCATGCGGCACGCCTTCGCCACTCATCTTCTAGCCAACGGAGCCGATCTGCGCAGCGTGCA
>RKRX01000048.1 GCA_007571185.1 Oceanicaulis sp. | reverse complement strand
GGGCCATGCGGGCTCGCTGGGCGGCGGCCTGGGCGGCGGATTACAGCTATGGGGCGATGATCGGATGCGTGCGCCAGGCGCGGGCTCTGAGCGCGGGGTGACGCCGCAGATGAGCTGGAACACGGAACTGGGCTACGGGTTCGCACTGGGCCCGGACGGTCAGGTTCTGCGTTCATATGTGAGCAGTCGCCCCAGCGAATGGCGCGCCGGGCTGGAGGTCGTCGGGTTCAGGTGGTGATCGGGCGCCTGATCGCAACCGCTCGGGCCGTGAGATTTTCGCCGTTTTGATTGGGAAAGAGGGTCTTGTCCCGTCTCTGCCTGACTTGCCAGGGAGGTGAGGCGGGACTAAGTGGAAGGCGGTATTCTTCGCTAACAAGGAGCGCGTCCATGACCATCAAAGTCGGTGATACCCTGCCCGATGTCACTTTCATGAGCATGACTGCAGACGGTCCTGCTCCGATGAGCACCGATGAAGTGTTCGCTGGCAAGCGCGTTGTTCTGTTTGCTGTGCCAGGCGCCTACACTCCCACTTGTTCAGCCAAGCACCTGCCGGGTTTTCTCGAAAAGGCCGATGAACTGGCGACCAAGGGCGTAGACCGGATTGCCTGCACTGCGATCAATGATGTGTTCGTCATGGACGCCTGGGGTCAGGATCAGAATGTCGGGGACAAGGTGATGATGCTGGCCGATGGCAATGGCGATTTCGCTCAAGCTCTGGACTTGGTGTTTGACGCTTCCTCCTTCGGCATGGGCCAGCGCTCCCGGCGCTATGCGCTAGTGGCCAATGACAAGGTGGTCGAACATTTCTTCGTGGATGAAGCCGGCGGGTTTGAAGTGTCTTCCGCTGCCCACGTGCTGGAAAATCTGTAATCTCTGTACTCACTGCATCCAGATCACGGGAAAGCGCCATCTGTCGGACCATCTTCGGGTTCAGAGGGTGGAGAGGGCCTGACGCGCCAGCGTGTCGGCGCGTTCGTTCCCGGGGTGGCCGGCATGGCCTTTCACCCATTCCCATTGCACATCGTGCTGGCTGGAGATGGCGTCTAGCCGTTTCCACAAATCCTTGTTCTTGACGGGTTTTCCGGCGGAGGTTTTCCAGCCTTTGCGTTTCCAGTCATGGATCCATCTGGTCACCCCGTCACGCACATAGGTGCTGTCGGTGACAACGCGCACCCGGGATGGGGTTTTCCTGATCGTTTCCAGTGCTGTGATTGCCGCCGTCAGCTCCATCCGGTTATTGGTGGTTTCAGCTTCTGCGCCTGAGAGTTCCTTCTCATGGCCTTTCCAACTCAGGATCGCGCCCCAGCCGCCCGGGCCGGGATTGCCCGAGCAGGCGCCGTCAGTGTGAATCACGATCGTGTCGTCAGTCATTTTTCGAGTGCATTTTCCAAGGGCGGGTCTTCGATCTCGAAAATATCGGACGTGCCCAAATAACCTTGCCGAAATGTGAGCCTTCCGTGTTCAGGCTACTTCTTTGGGCAATTTGAAGACCACGTTTTCCTCAACCACCCGCACCTCCTTGATCCTCAGGGTGTAAAGCCTGGCGACTGCGGCCAGAATATCTTCCACCAGCTCTTCCGGGGCGCTGGCTCCGGCGGTGACGCCGATGCGTTGCACGCCGTCAAACCAGCTCCAATTCAGCTCCTCCGCCTTCTGGATGAGGCGGGCGGTTCCAGCGCCCGCGCGCTGGGCCACTTCCACTAACCGGACTGAATTGGAAGAGTTGGGCGCCCCTACCACCAGCACCAGATCGGCCCCCTCGCTGATCGCCTTGACAGCTGCCTGGCGATTGGTCGTGGCATAGCAGATATCTTCCTTGTGTGGAGCGGAGATTGCAGGAAAGCGCGCCTGCAGGGCGGCGATGATCCCGGCGGTATCATCCACAGACAGGGTGGTCTGGGTGACGAAGGCGATATTGCCTGGGTCTTCGGGTTGGAAAGTCCGGGCGTCCTCAACCGTTTCAATCAGCACAACTTCACCTTGGGGCAATTGGTTCATGGTGCCGATCACCTCAGGGTGACCGGCATGACCGATCAGCAGAACCTGTTTGCCGTCCTTGTAGTGACGCTGCGCTTCCACATGCACTTTGCTGACCAGCGGGCAGGTCGCGTCCACATACAGCATTTTGCGCCGCTCTGCTTCGGCGGGCACCCATTTGGGCACGCCATGGGCGGAGAATATGACGGGACGATCATCTGGACACGCGTCTAGTTCTCTGACGAAAACCGCACCCATGGCCTCCAGACGGTTCACCACATGCCCGTTGTGTACAATCTCATGACGGACATAAACCGGCGCACCATAGCGTTCTAGCGCCTTCTCCACGATCTGGATAGCGCGATCCACACCGGCGCAAAACCCCCGCGGGGCGGCCAGTCGAACGGTCAGAACAGGTTTGTCGCTCATGAATCGCCTCTGCGAGGATGGACAATAGGGCGTTGCTCTATGTGTGTGTGCGTCGTACAGACAACTCTAACAGACCCTGACCGCACTGCGAAGGGAAACCGTGACTCCATCGCCGCGACCTGTTCGTCAGGTCCGGCTTCCAGCCGCCTCCGAGGTACGCCATGCGTTTGTCCGCCGCCAGTCTGATGGCTGTTATGCTGATTGTGACCGGGTGCTCGTCCGTGCGCAACGCTCTGGGAGGGTCACAGGCCAATCCGGGACCGTGCCCCAATACTCTGGCCCTTTATGATGCGCATCGCATGGTGGATATCCACGGCGAGGTGAACACGTTCGAGCATGTGGGGTTCACCGGCGAAATTCTGAACGTGGCGAGTCTGTGCCGGTATACTGATTCACAAGCCAAACCGCTGAACATGGAGATGGCGGTGCGCCTGGCGTTTGGTCGGGGCCCGGCCGCGCAGGGCGACACCCATACCTATAACATGTTTGTAGCGGTAACCCGTACTGATCGGGTGGTGATTGACCGTCAGGTCTTTCCCATCACCGTGACCTTTGAGCCAGGGCAAGATCGTGTTGAGGTGATTGAGCAATTCAAACCCATTTCGATTCCGCGTGTGAACGCTTCCACTTCGGGTGAAAATTTTGAGGTCCTGGTTGGGTTTGAACTGACGGATAAGCAACTGGCGTTCAACCGGGGCGGGCTACGGTTCCGGATAGGCGCAGGGCAGGACTGAAACCTCAGGTCCAGGACCAATGACGTCGATTGTCGAGCAATTAACCCGCGCCGTAGGCGGCGCGTTCAAGACCGTGGGTTTGCCGGCGGAGCTGGGCGCGGTGTTTGAATCCGATCGCCCCGATCTGGCGCCTTATCAGTGCAATGGCGCCATGGCGGCAGCCAGACATGCGCGAAGAGCCCCGCGTGTGGTGGCCGAGGCGGTCGCAGCCAGACTGGCCAAAGACCATCCCGCTCTTAAGGTCGCGATTGCAGGACCTGGGTTTTTGAACCTGACTCCGCCCATGGATATGTATGCCCAGCGGGGCGATGCTCTCTCTGAAGATGCGCGCGCTGGCGCACGCATGGCCGTTCAGCCCTTGCGCCTGATGCTTGATTTCGGCGGTCCCAACGTGGCCAAGCCCATGCACGTAGGTCATCTGCGTTCATCCATCATCGGCGACAGCTTGCAGAGACTGATGCGCTTTCGCGGTCATCAGGTGATGTCTGACATTCATCTGGGCGATTGGGGTCTGCAAATGGGGCATCTGATCACCGAGCTGGAGGATGAATGCCCTGATCTGCCTTATTTTGACGCAGCCTTGACCGGACCCTATCCCGGGCAGGCCCCGGTCACTATTGAAGACTTGGCGCGTCTTTATCCGCAAGCCTCCGCCAAGGCCAGGAAAGACCCCGTTCGCAATGACCGTTCGCGCAAGGCGACAGCTGAGCTGCAAGCGGGTCGCCCGGGGTATCGCGCTCTGCTGCGTCACTTCATCAATGTGTCGATTGCGGCGCTGAAAGACGATTTCCGGGCGCTGGGCGTGCATTTCGATCTGTGGAAAGGTGAAAGCGATGTCAACGATCTAATCCCCGAGCTGGTCGCCGACCTCAAGGCCCGTGGCGTGGCCGAGCAGAGCGATGGCGCATGGGTTGTGCGGGTAGACCGTGAAGATGACAGCAAGGCGCTGGCGCCGCTGATTTTGGTGTCGAACCAGGGCTCGGCGCTCTACGCCACCACAGATCTGGCCACAATTCTTGATCGCCAGCGGCGGCGGAACCCTGATCTCATTCTGTATGTGGTGGATCTGGGTCAGTCATATCATTTCGAGCAAGTCTTCCGCGCCGCCTGCAAGGCGGGCATGGTGCGAGAGAATACGCTTGAGCATGTGAAATTCGGCACGGTGAACGGTCCTGACGGCAAACGCCTGCGGACCCGGGCCGGCGACACTTTCCGTTTGGCTGACCTGATCGACACGGCCCGAGAACGCGCGCGGGAGCGTCTGAATGAAGCCGGACTCGGCGCCGAACTCAGTGAAATGGAATTTGAGAATGTGGCGCGGGCCGTGGCCAATGCTGCAATAAGGTTTTCCGATCTACAGAATCTGCGCACTACCAATTATGCCTTCGATCTTGATCGCTTTGTCAGTTTTGAAGGCAAGACCGGGCCATATTTGCAGTATCAGGCCGTGCGTATCAAATCGCTTTTGAAGAAAGCGGCAGGGAAGGGCGTGGCCCCGGGTTCCATGGTGATAAGCCATGACACGGAAGCGGCGCTGATCCGCCGTCTGGACGGGTTTGAAACTGCTCTGGTTCGGGCCGAACGTGATCGGGCGCCGAATGTGTTGTGTGAACATGCCTATAGTCTGGCCCAGGCCTTTTCAGGCTTTTATACAGCTTGTCCGATCCTGTCGGAAAGAGATGAGGCTGTTCGGTCCTCACGCCTGCGCCTGGCGGAAACCGCATTGCGTCAACTGGAACTGGTGCTGGGCCTGATCGGTATTGATGTGCCTGAACGTATGTGATGAGGCGGCGCTGGTTCAGGTGTTCAGAATGTAAGAGGGCGGATCGGGCATGCCGCGCCGTCCATGACCGGTTGACTCGCTTGCAGGAAAGGCTAGTTTACAAGTGACTGAAGGTTCCGTCCGCTGGCGGGGTTTCAGGCGTGACATATGGGTCACCTGCGGGAGAGACCGGCCGAAGACGCCGGCGCCGAAGGCGCAACCACCCCGGAAACGCTCAGGCCAATGGACCGCAAGCCGAAGACCCGACGCTGGAAAGCGGATCTCCCTTGAGGATGATCCTACCGAAGGAGCAATGCGGGCGTCTTGACTTTCTGACGTGGTGCAGAAATCTCTCAGGTTTTCAGGACAGCGGGGGTGCTGCGGGCTGCTATGGGGCTGCGCAGCGCATGCTGAACCGCAATCTGAAGGCCGAGACCATGATCGACACCCCGCTTCTGCGTACCCCGCTTCATGATTTGCATGTGGAACTGGGCGCCAGGATGGTTCCGTTCGCCGGTTATGACATGCCGGTGCAATACAAAGGCGTCATGGCCGAGCATAACCACACGCGCGCCAGGGCGGGACTGTTTGATGTCTCCCATATGGGCCAGGCGCGCCTGGTGGGCGAAGACAAGGGTCTGGAAAAGCTGATTACTGCGGACCTGGCTGTGCTGGGCGCAGGGGAACAGAAATACACCCTGCTGCTGAATCCGGAAGGCGGGATCAAAGACGATTTGATGGTTTCCCGCCCGGATGAAAAAGGTCTGTTTCTGGTTGTGAACGCAGCCTGCAAGCGTGCGGATTTTGATTACATCTCCGCCAATCTTGACGGGACGGGCGAGTTGGCGGAACTGCCCGCCCGCGCGCTTTTGGCGTTGCAGGGACCTGAGGCGGGCGCGGTCATGACCAGATATTGCCCCGAAGCGGCCAGACTGACCTTTCTGCAGGCGGGGTGGTTTGAACTGGGCGGCATGCAGGTGATGATCTCCCGCTCCGGTTACACAGGTGAAGACGGGTTTGAGATCTCGGTCGCCAATGAGAACGCCACCGAACTGGCCAGGCTGCTGCTTGCCGATGAAGCGGTGGCGCCGATCGGTCTGGGCGCGCGTGATTCGCTGCGCCTTGAAGCGGGGCTGTGCCTGTACGGGCATGATATGGATGAGACCACAAGCCCGATTGAAGCGGCTCTGACTTGGGCGGTGGCGAAATCCCGTCGTGCACGCGCGGACTTCCCCGGTGCTGAACGGATCCTCAGGGATATTGCTGAAAAGCCTGTCAGAAAGCGCGTGGGGCTAATGTTGAAAGACCGTGCGCCTGCCCGTGAAGGCGCCGAGATTGTCGTCGATGGAGAGCGGGTGGGTGTGATAACCTCGGGCGGGTTTGGCCCCACTGTAGGGGCGCCGATCGCCATGGGTTATGTGCGCACGGATCTGGCGGCGGCGGGCACGCAAGTGAATCTGATGGTGCGTGGAAAGGCGCGCCCGGCCGAAGTGGTGAAAACCCCGTTCGCACCACATCGTTTCTATCGCGGTTGACGCGATCTGACTGATTGCTCTGGAGGAGACGTCACATGAGCACCCGTTACACAAAAGATCATGAATGGATCCGCATTGAAGGTGAAGAAGGCGTTGTGGGCATTTCCGCCCATGCCGCCGAGCAGCTGGGTGATGTAGTGTTTGTTGAACTGCCCGAACTGGGCAAGACTGTCGCCCAAGGTGATGAACTGGCCGTGGTGGAAAGCGTAAAGGCCGCGTCCGAGGTTTACGCGCCAGTGTCTGGCGAAGTGATCGCCGTCAATAACGCGCTGGAAGATGAACCGGCAAGAGTAAACGAATCGCCTGACGCTGAAGGCTGGTTCGTGAAAATCAGGATCACAGACGTCGGTCAGCTGGATGGCCTGATGGATGACGTCGCTTATGCCGATTACACCAAGTGAGAATGACGACCCCGCACATTTTACGTCTCGTTCAGTCAGCTGACGCGATTTCATCCATGCCCGGCGGCAAGCGCTCTTTCGCCGCTGATCCTGCACCGGATGGACGGGGCGAACATGGCGCAGTCAGCCCGGTCGAATGGATGAATACCCTGGAGGAAGGCCAATCTGATGCGTTACTTGCCTCTGACTGACGCCGATCGAGCGGAAATGCTTGACAGGATCGGGATTGAATCTGTCGATGAGATATTTTCCGACGTGCCTGCAAAGGCTCGGTTGGACGGTCTTTTGGACCTGCCGTTGCGCAAGTCTGAAATGGAGGTGGAGCGCCAGCTTTCCGCCCTGTCGAACCGGAATATCGCCGCGTCTCAGGCGCCGTTCTTCGTGGGTGCAGGCGCGTACAGGCGCCATATTCCCGCCAGCGTGGATCATCTGATCCAGCGATCGGAATACCTCACCGGTTATACTCCGTATCAACCGGAAATCAGCCAGGGCACATTACAGGTTCTCTTTGAATTTCAGACGCAAGTTGCGCTCTTGACCGGCATGGGGGTGGCCAACGCCTCCATGTATGACGGTTCGACCGCCTGTGCGGAGGCGGTGCTGATGGCGTGCCGGATCACCAGAAGGTCCAAGGTGATTCTCAGCGGGAACCTGCATCCTCATTATGCAGAATGTGCTCACACGCTGACCCGGTGCACGAATATAGAGACCCGCTCGAACCTGGCGCGCCCGGGTGGACTTGATGACATTATCAACGCCATCGGCGAGGACACGTCCGCCGTAGTGGTGCAAAACCCCGACGTGTTCGGCCAGGCGCATGACCTGACCCCGATCGCGGACGCCGCCCATGCCAAGGGCGCCATTCTGATCGCGGTTTTCACCGAGGCCGTATCCATGGGTCTGATGAAAACGCCCGGCGCCATGGGTGCGGATATTGTGGTGGGTGAAGGCCAGTCCATCGGCGTGGGGTTACAGTTTGGCGGACCCTATGTGGGGTTGTTTGCTTGCCGCAATGATCGCAATTACGTCCGTAACATGCCTGGTCGTCTGGCGGGGGAGACCGTGGACGCGGATGGCCGTCGCAGCTTTGTGCTGACCCTGTCCACGCGTGAGCAGCATATTCGCCGGGACAGGGCCACCTCGAACATTTGTACCAATTCAGGTCTGATGGCGCTGGCCTGGACCATTCACATGACCCTTCTGGGCGATACGGGTTTGAGGACCATGGCCCAGCTCAGTCACGAGCGCGCCTGCGAACTGGCCAATCGTCTGAGTAGTCTTGGGGGTGTGGAGCTGGTGACCGATACTTTTTTCAATGAGTTTACCTTGCGCCTGCCCGGCAATGCCGCCGAAATGGTTCAGGCTCTGGCGGACAGGGGCGTGCTGGGCGGTGTTCCCGCCAGCCGACTGTATCCGGGCAAGGGATTGGATGATCTGCTGCTGGTTGCAGCGACCGAAACCAATACGCAAAGCGATATTATCGCTTATGAAATGGCTCTGAAAGAGGTGCTGTAATTATGGCGATGAACAATCAAGGTCGTCCCTCCGCACCCGTCCATACCTCCGATCCGGGCGCGTATGAGGAGACTTTCTCCGGTTCCAAAGGGCTTGATCAGGCCGAGCCGCTGATTTTTGAGCGCAAAACCTATGGCAAAACCGGTGTGGACTTTGAAGTGTCGACAGGGACAGTCACCCGTCTTGGGACGCTGGTGCGTGAGGGTGGGTTGGGCCTTCCCGGGCTGAGTGAACCTGAAGCCATGCGCCATTATGTGCGCCTGAGCCGGAAGAACTACGCCATTGATCTGGGGTTGTACCCGCTGGGTTCGTGCACCATGAAGCACAATCCGCGTCTCAATGAAAAACTGGCGCGGTTGCCAGGTTTCGCCGATGTGCACCCGCTTCAGCCGCAGTCCACGGTCCAAGGCGCCTATGCGCTCATTGGCGAGCTGGCGCACTGGCTGATGACCCTGACCAACATGCCTGCCGTGGCCATGAGCCCCAAGGCGGGCGCCCATGGCGAGTTGTGCGGCATGATGGCGATCCGGGCGGCGCTGGATGCGCGCGCGGAACATCATCGTCGTCGTGTGCTGGCGCCCGAGAGCGCTCATGGCACGAACCCGGCGACCGCAGTGCAGTGCGGTTTTTCCTGCGACGAAATCCCCGCCAATCAGCGCGGGCGGGTGGATATGGAGGCATTCAAGGCCAAGCTCGGCGCTGATGTGGCGGCGATTATGCTGACCAACCCCAACACCTGTGGCTTGTTTGAAGGCGATATCCGCGAGATCGCTGACCTGATGCATGAGGCAGGCGGGTATTTCTACTGTGATGGAGCGAATTTCAACGCTATTTCCGGTCGTGTGCGTCCGGGTGATCTGGGCGTTGATGCGATGCACTTTAATTTGCACAAGACCTATTCCACGCCCCATGGCGGCGGCGGTCCGGGTTCAGGCCCGACTGTGCTCTCGGAAGCCCTGGCGCCTTATGCGCCGCTGCCTTTTCTGGTTCGGGAGGGTGAAAGTTGGCGCATGGTCGAGGACCAGGCCGCTGCCGAAGCTGTCAATGCTGATCCGTTTGGTCGCATGACGGCTTTTCACGGCAATATGGGTATGTTTGTGCGCGCCATGAGTTATATGCTCAGCCACGGTGCGGACGGTTTGAAACAGGCCAGCGAGGATGCCGTGTTGAACGCCAACTATGTGCTCGCCCGGCTCAAGCATGTGATGACCCCGTCCTTTGAGGGTTTGTGTATGCACGAAGCGCTGTTTGATGATCGTTTCCTCAAGGACACCGGTGTGACCACGCTCGATTTCGCCAAGGCGATGATCGATGAGGGCTATCATCCGATGACCATGTACTTCCCGCTGGTGGTGCACGGGGCGATGCTGATTGAGCCGACTGAATCGGAGTCCAGGGAGAGCGTGGACCGGTTCTGCGACACGCTGGAAGCCTTGGCTCTGGCGGCCAAGGCCGGTGAGACCGAACGTTTCACCGCCGCCCCGCGCTTTGCGCCGGTCAGGCGTCTGGATGAAACCAAGGCCGCCCGCCAGCCGGTCTTGCGCTGGACGCCGCCTGCAGCGGATGCTCATGCGGCGGAGCAACCCCCGAGCGGCGGATGAGGCATACGGATGCCCCACTGTCCCGAAATCGAGGCGCCGCAACAAACTGATTGCTGTTATCGGATATGGTTTGAATCAGGTGACAGCCGCCTTGACATTGTGGCACATGGGGTGAACCTTGAATTCGAGTGACGAGAAAAGACCGGTGGTCATGAAAGACACCTCCAATCGCGGGGCCCGTAATGGCGTCAACGGCGTGACCGGCGTGCTGGTCATGGTGTTGCGGGCCATTGCCGTAACGCTGGCCATCTTTCTTCTGGCGCTCTCTATCCCTTTGTTCTTTCTCCCTATTCCTCTGGGGTTGCCGCTGGCGATCACAGGCTTGCTGTTGCTCGCTGTGTCATCCAAGCGCGCCCACACATTCATCACCAACTGGCTGAAGCGTCATCCAGGCGTGTGGAAGAGAACCAAACATATTTTTGATCACTTTCACCGCGATTAGGGATCAGGTTTATCTCTTGCATTCGAAGACTGATGGGATCACTTGTCTGGGCAAGATTCTCTTTTTTACCTTCTTGCGCATGGTACATAAACCGGACAATGAGCGTGTTAGTGACAGCGAGTTGTTACAATTCTGAAATTGTGTTCAGGATCACAGTACACGCCCCAAAAGGTGATTGAGCCGCCAGACTTTTAAACAGCAGACACGGTACACGACTCATGACGAAATCACTTGTGCATTTGGGCTTGACAGGGGTCGTTTTGGGCATGTTCGTCGCCAAGCCTTTAGGGCTTTTCGCGGTCATGTAGCATCTAACGTTTCAGGGTGTCGAACCCGACCCGGAACCCTGATTTTTCAGCCCGCCTATGGGTTTTTCGCCGTATCGCCTTGTCCCGCTTGATCTGGCTTGCACACCGGTATGCCCAAGCCATAGCCACGATTGACAATAGAGTTGAAAGTTTGCTGGGGTCGGTCATGTGGGTGTCTTCGATATTGAAGCCCCGGGTTTTGGCATTGGCGAACAC
>RKRX01000131.1 GCA_007571185.1 Oceanicaulis sp. | reverse complement strand
ATCAAGCATAGCCTCATGGGCGATAAAGGATGTCGTCAAATCCCGAATCTTGGCGGCCGCATTCTGTTCCCGCGCTCGCTCAGGCGCCAAACCCACGCCCGCGCCTATCACAGCAAACGCTGCGACCACACCTAGACCGGTCAACACTCTCTTGCCGCACTGGATCAAAGCTTCAAACCGCAACGCCATCACTCCTGCACCTGGCTGATCGAACAAATTGTTGCATTCCTGCCATAGTTCAGAATCCGTTGCGAAACTCTGAACCTGTCCCGCTGGCACACGTGGACTTCAAACGGAGCAAGGTCAACACCCAACATGTGCGGTGAAAACACAGCGCAGCGCTTACCTTTTGTCCGATAGTGTGAATGAACAAATAAAATCAGAAGCTTGTGTCGCTTTAACCTTGAACGCCCAAAGCAGCCTGCGCCGCCGCCAGACGCGCAATTGGCACGCGGTATGGCGAACATGACACATAATCAAGCCCCACGGCCTCGCAGAAATGGATTGATGCGGGGTCGCCGCCATGTTCGCCGCAGATACCGAGCTTCATGCCATCCCTGGTCTTGCGACCGCGCTCGGCGGCGATCTTCACCAAGTCTCCCACGCCATCGCGATCTATGGAGACAAAGGGATCTTTTTCAAGAATGCCCGCCGCCAGATAATCACCCAGAAACTTACCGGCGTCATCGCGCGACAAGCCGAACGTGGTCTGGGTAAGATCGTTGGTGCCGAAAGAGAAGAACTCGGCATGGCGCGCGATGTCTCCGGCGCGCAACGCAGCGCGCGGCAATTCGATCATGACACCGATCAGATATCGCGGCTCTACACCAGTTTCCCGCCCCACTTCCCGGGCAACACTCTCGACACGCGCCTTGAGGATTTCCAATTCCTGCGCGGTAGCAACCAACGGGATCATCACTTCGGTGATCGGTTTCAACCCGATCTCCTTCTCTACCAGCGCCTGCGCTTCGAAAATCGCACGCGCCTGCATCTCGTAGATTTCGGGGAAAGTGATGCCCAGACGACAACCGCGATGGCCTAGCATCGGGTTGGATTCTGACAAATCCCTGGCACGCCGCCACAGATCTTCCGCAGGCAAGCCGGTGGCTTCGGCAACCCCCTGCACGTCCTCCCTAGTGTGCGGCAGAAATTCGTGCAGTGGCGGATCCAACAGGCGAATGGTGCACGGACGACCCTCCATGATTCGGAAGATTTCCGCAAAGTCATTGCGCTGCATGGGCAATATCCGAGTCAGCGCCTTCACCCGACCCGCCTGATCTGGCGCCAGGATCATTTCACGCACTGTCGCAACGCGGCCGGCGTCAAAAAACATATGCTCAGTGCGACACAAGCCGATGCCCTCCGCACCAAACTCCATGGCGGTCCGCACGTCGGCGAGCGTTTCGGCATTGGTGCGCACCTTCATGCGACGCGCCTTGTCCGCCCATGCCATAAGCAAGGCGAAATCCCCGGTCAGTTCAGGCTTGATCATGGGCGCTTCACCCGCCAGCACCTCGCCGGTGGCGCCATCGACGGTGATCACGTCGCCATCGCGCACAACCTGACCGCGGGTGGTTAAAGTGCGCGCTTCATGATCGATGCGGATTTCACCGGCGCCGGACACGCACGGACAACCCATGCCGCGCGCCACGACGGCGGCATGGCTGGTCATACCGCCGCGAGTGGTGACAATGGCCTGTGCGGCATGCATGCCGTGAATGTCTTCAGGACTGGTCTCCACGCGCACCAGAATGACTTTCTCACCCCGTGCTGCACGGGCCTCGGCCTCATCGGCATCAAACACCACCTTGCCCGAAGCCGCGCCCGGACTCGCAGGCAGGCCCCTGGCCAGCACATCCCGGGTATGCGTTTCATCAATGGCAGGGTGCAGCAACTGGTCAAGCTGGGCCGGGTCCACCCGGAGCACCGCCTCCTCCTCAGTAATCAGCTTTTCTTCCACCATTTCCACGGCGATTTTCAGCGCCGCCTTGGCGGTACGCTTGCCGTTACGGGTCTGCAACATCCACAGACGACCCTGCTCGACCGTGAACTCAATATCCTGCATGTCGCGATAATGCTGCTCAAGCTTGTCAAAGACTTCGGTCAACTGAGCGAATACATCGGGCATCACCGTTTCCATGGACGGCGGATGATCGTCCATTTTCTCGCGCATGGCCTCGGTCAGGCATTGCGGGGTCCGGATGCCGGCCACCACGTCTTCACCCTGGGCGTTAATCAGAAACTCGCCATAATAGCCGCGCTCACCGGTAGAGGGATCACGGGTAAAGGCCACGCCGGTAGCCGATGTGGCTCCCATATTTCCGAACACCATGGCCTGTACGTTCACCGCAGTACCCCAACTGGCGGGAATGTCATACATACGGCGATAAGTGATGGCCCGATCATTCATCCAAGAGCCGAACACCGCCCCGATAGCGCCCCGGAGCTGATCTCGCGGATCCGTGGGAAACGGTGCGCCAAGCGCCTCCTCAACGGCTTTCTTGTACTCAACGATCACCTCTTCCCATTCATCGGCGGCAATCTCGGTATCGAGGGTATAATCGTGCTCTTCCTTGAAGGCATCCAGTATCCCTTCAAAGCTGGAATGAGGCACGCCCAGCACCACATCGGCATACATGGCGATGAAACGGCGGTAGCTGTCGAGCGCGAACCGGCGATCTCCGGAGAGTTTGGCAAGACCTTCAACGGTTTCGTCATTCAGGCCCAGGTTCAGCACGGTGTCCATCATCCCTGGCATGGACACGCGCGCCCCCGAACGCACCGATACCAGAAGCGGGTTGGCGGGATCGCCGAACACCTTGTTGACCTTGACTTCCAGCGCCGCCAGGGCGGCTTCCAGCTGGTTATCGAGATCAGAAGGGTAATTCCGATCATTTTCATAAAAGGCGGCGCACACCGCTGTGGTCAACGTAAATCCCGGCGGAACAGGCAGACCCAACCTGGCCATTTCAGCCAGATTGGCGCCTTTACCTCCCAGAAGATTGCGATGCGCGCGGTCACCGTCCGCCGTACCGCCGCCGAATGCATAGACCCACTGACTCATGAGTTCGCCTCCCTGATCATCTTGATATGGGTGGAACAGAACGTGCGAACCTGATCACCCGTCACCTTTCCAGTCGGGACAGATCCGCCACCTCGCCTGCCGCTGCACGAATTTTCGACAGCAACAACAGCCTGTTACGACGCACAGCCCTGTCTTCCAC
>RKRX01000096.1 GCA_007571185.1 Oceanicaulis sp. | reverse complement strand
TGCGTTTTGCGATCCGTGAGGGCGGTCGCACTGTAGGCGCGGGCGTGGTGTCGAGGATTATCGAATAAGTCCCAACAGGGCTGGCTTAGGCGTAACCAAACGCCCCGGAGCGCGGCTCCGGGGCGTTTCTATAGAGCGTGATTGAGGCGACTGAGGCGCCCGTTGGTTTCATATATCCCCCCGAGCCAGAGAAACCATCGCTTTGGTGATCTGACTCAAATCCTGCGAAGAGATAATGTAGGGCGGCATGCAATAGATATTGCGAGCGAACGGCCTTAACCAGACGCCGGTTTCGGGCGCACGCCGATGGGCGATACGGCAATCAACGGTCTCGTTCATTTCAATCACGCCAATGGCGCCAAGCACTCGCACATCGGCAACACCAGGCAAATCCCGGGCAGGTGAAAGCTCGACGGTCATCTGTTTTTCGATCTCTGTGACCTGTTGTCGCCAGCCGCTCTCTTCAAGCAGATCAAGATTTGCAATCCCGGCCGCACAGGCCAGCGGGTTCGCCATATACGTCGGACCATGCCTGAACGCGCCTGCTTCACTGTCACCAATGCCAAAGGCCACTTTCTCGCTGGTTACGGTCGCAGCAAAGGAGATATGACCGCCTGTCAGCGCTTTGCCTAGACAAATGATATCGGGCGTTATCTCTGCATGATCGGCTGCGAACAACCGTCCGGTCCGACCAAACCCCGTCGCGATCTCATCGAAGATTATCAGAACGTCATGTGCATCGCACAGGGTCCGGGCTCCAGATAGCCATTCGGGATGATAGAAATACATCCCGCCGGCCCCCTGAACGACCGGCTCGAGGATCAGCGCGGCAATTTGATTGTCTTTTTCCCTGAGTAATCGCTCCAGCGCATCCAGATTGTTTTCAACCCTCTGCTTGGGCCAGCCGTCTGTTAATCGCACCCGCGGTCGCGGCAGGAAATGCTGGATCGACAGAGCCCCGCGAAACAGGCGATGCATCCCGTTGACAGGGTCGCAAACACTCATCGCCTTCCACGTATCGCCATGATAGCCGCCGCGGATGGTAGCGAATTCAACCTTGTCAGCCCGCCCGTTAGCCATCTGATACTGTATGGCCATTTTCATCGCGACCTCGACCGAAACCGAACCACTGTCGCAATAGAAAATCCGATCCAAGCCCTGAGGCAGCATCGAAACCATCCTGCGCCCGAGTTCAATCGCAGGATTATGGGTCAACCCGCCAAACATCACGTGAGGCATTCGCTCAAGCTGTTGCTGCATGGCTGAAACTATCGCGGGATGACGATGGCCATGGATCGCGCACCACCACGATGACATGGCGTCAATCATTTTCACGCCATCTTCCCGGAACAGATAGACGCCTTCGGTACGGTCGATCAAATGCACCGGACCAGGATCGGTCACATTGGCGTAGGGATGCCACAGATGACGGGCGTCGAACTCCAGCGGCGTCATAGAGCCCCCCGGATTGCAGTCATGTCGATAGCCCGAAACGCTTGCGAGAGGGTTTCTCGACTTAAATCGCCGATCATGTCGAGGCGTCCCAGATGCGCGATGTTCGACATCTGAACAATTGTCTCCTCCACATCAGGCTCGGCCATACCGACAAAGACCACGCCAACAACCGGACAACCCGCACTGCGCAGCGCCATCAACGATAGGGTTGTGTGATTGATGGTTCCCAACGCAGTACGCGCCACAAGAATCACAGGCGCCCGCCATCTGGCGAAGAGATCCAGATAGTAGACCCGCCGTGTGAGAGGAACCATGACGCCCCCTGCCCCCTCCACCACCAGCAGATCGTCAATTTGGGGCAAGGCCAACCGGTCCAGATCAATCTCAACGCCCATGTTTTCGGCGGATAAATGTGGCGAAGCCGGCATGTCAAGCAAATAGGCTTCCGGCAAAACCGGTTGGCCGGACAGCTCCGCCACAACCCGGCTATCGGTTATATCTTCCCGACCAGACTGAACCGGCTTCCAATACTGCGCCCCCAGCGCGGCGGTCAGCCCCGCCGAGACTATCGTCTTTCCCACCCCGGTATCGGTTCCGGTCACAATCAGCGCGGTCATGGGCTATCCGTTTGCTGGAAGGCGATGGCCTCAAACAGGGCTGTGATGTCGTCATTTGTCACATTCGCGGTGATCGATACGCGCAGGCGAGACGTCCCCCTTGGCACAGCTGGAGGACGAATCCCCCGCACATCAAAACCAATTTGCTGCAATTGCGCGGCGCGGCTCATCGTGGGTTTGTCGGCGCCAATGATTATGGGCAGAATCTGGCTGCAAAATCCGCCCAACCCGCACAGGCGCAGAGCCTCATAATGCGCACGGGTCATCAGATTGCGGATGCAGATTGTCAGTTCATGATTTTCCTTCAGCGCTCTCAACGCAGCACGCACCAAGGCCGCGTTAAATGGTGATGGCGCTGTGGCGAATATAAAAGCACGCGCTCGGTTTATCAGCATGTCAATCACTGGTTTCGGACCACAGACCAAGCTCCCACTGCTCCCCAATCCTTTTCCGCAGGTATGCAAAGTCAGAAGCTCGACATTATCCAGACCATGAGCTCGCCCCTGCCCCCGGGATCCAAAAACACCCGTTGCGTGAGCTTCATCGACAACCAGCACAGCATTTTGTGAACGCGCGAAAAGCGCCAGATCAGACAGAGGTGAGAAATCCCCCTCCATAGAATAGACGCTTTCCACCGCGATCCAGACCTGGCCTTCATGCCCATCAGCACGCCAATCGGCCAGAACCTGGCGGGCGCAGCGCACATCATAATGCGCGAACGCGCGAATATCCGCCCGACCCAATCGCATCCCTTCATGCGCGCTGGCATGGATCAGTTCGTCATGCAGAACCAGATCGCCCACTGCAGGCAGCGTCGAGAAAATCGCCTGATTGGCCTGAAAGCCGCTACCCATGAAAAGCGCAGCCTCGGCGCCAAAGAATGCCGCCGCCTCAGCCTCCAGCGCTTCATGTTCAGGGTGATTTCCACGTAAAAGACGCGAGCCGCCTGAACCCAATGGCACGCCACGTTCCAGCGCCTCTCGTGCAGCCAGAGTCATCAACTGCGATCCGGCAAGGCCAAGGTAATCGTTGGAGGCAAAATCCAACCCTTTTCGGGGCGCAAGCCGACGCAAGCGATGGCGCGCCTCCAGCACATTCAACGCCCGATCCAATCTTGCGATGGCTGTCATTTGGCAACGGGCCTGCCTTTGTT
>RKRX01000053.1 GCA_007571185.1 Oceanicaulis sp. | reverse complement strand
CAGCCTGGCCTGCTACGGTATTGGAGCTGGTCACGAAAGGATAGGTGCCGTGATCGACATCGAGGAACGCACCCTGCGCGCCCTCGAACAGGATTTTCTTCTCATCGGCAATGGCCGCATCCAGCGTTTTCCAGACCGGATCGGCAAAAGGCAGAATCCTCGGTGCGATTTCGAGCAATCCGGCGACCAGCGCTTGCGCATCAACCTCATCCACGCCCATGCCTCGACGCAGGGCGTTGTGATGGTGCAGCAAATCGTCCACACGGCGACGCAGCTGTTCTTCATCAGCCAGGTCGATCACACGCACGGCGCGACGGCCCACCTTGTCCTCATAGGCCGGACCTATGCCGCGACGGGTGGTGCCGATCTTTGTGCCGTGATCGCGATTTTCACGCAGAACATCAAACTCGCGATGCACCGGCAAAATCAGGGCGGCGGTCTCGGCCACCCGCACCAGTTCGGGGGTGACCTCCACGCCCAGGGCGCGGATGGTCTCAATCTCATCAAGGAAAGCCCAGGGATCGACCACAACCCCGTTGCCAATCAGGGAGAGCTTCTTCTGCACCACGCCGGACGGGATCAGAGACAGCTTATATGTCACCCCGTCCACCACCAGGGTGTGACCGGCGTTGTGACCGCCCTGAAAGCGCACAACCAGATCGGCGCGGCGGGACAGCCAGTCAACGATTTTGCCCTTGCCCTCGTCACCCCACTGGGCGCCGACAACCACAACATTTGACATAGCGGATGCTCCTGTCGCGGGAAACCGGCTGTGGCTTAAGCCCTTGCGCCGTCAGGGACAAGATGCGCCGGTAGAGTCGTAAATGACAGGTTCAGCCTGTCGGATTTTCCAACGCCGTGTGATAGGCCCAGTTCAGCCAGGGACCAAGCGCGGCGACATCATCAACATCCACTGTCGGCCCGCACCAGATGCGCAGGCCCGCCGGGGCTTGGGGGTGCGGGATGACATCAAGAGCCGCTCCTTCACGGTCCAGCAGCACGCCCATTCGACGGGACACAGCCCAGCGTTCCGCCTCGGATTTTCCAGCCAACGCCGCTTCAGAGAATTTCAGCGTCACCGAGGTTTCAGAACGGATGGCAGGGTTTTCAGCCAGAAAATCAATCCAGTCGGTTTTATGCACCCAAGCGGCCAGCGTTTGGAAATTGGCCTTGGTGCGGTTGATCAGGGCGGGCACGCCGCCTTCCCTCGCCGCCCATTTCAGACCATCAAGATAATCCTCCGTGCACAACAGGGACGGAGTGTTGATGGCGCCGCCGTCATAGATCGCCGCGGTGTCCTCACCAGCTTCGAACAGCTGCAGGATGCGCGGCACCGGCCAGGCGGGGCGATACCCGCGCAGGCGTCGGCGCGCGCGGGGGCTGAGGATGGCCATCCCGTGCTGGGCTTCCCCGCCTATGCACTTCTGCCAGCTGAAAGTGGTCACATCCAGTTTTTCCCAGGGCAGCGCCATCGCAAAGACCGCCGAGGTCGCATCGCAGATCGTCAACCCTTCCCGGTTGTCGTCAATCCAGTCCCCATTGGCCAGCCGAACGCCCGACGCCGTGGCGTTCCAGGTGAAAACCACATCATTTGCGAAATCCACTCTGGAATAATCCGGGCTCTGACCATAGGGCGCGTGATGAATGTTCAGACCTTCAGGCTTTAGCTCATCGCGAGCATCGATAAGCCAGCGGCCGCCGAATTCATCGCAAGCGAGCACATCCACGCCACGACGCCCCAGCATGGACCACATCGCTGCCTCCATGGCGCCGGTATCGGAGGCGGGCGTCATCATCACTTTGTAGTCGGACGGGATTGCCAGAATCGCTGCCGTACGCTCGAGGGCTTCAGCAAGGCGCAGTCTGGGAACACCGCCTCGATGCGTGCGTCCAAGCGGCGCGGCGGCCAGCACAGACGGCTCCCACCCCGGACGTTTCCGGGTCGGACCACACGAAAACCGGGGGTCATTGGGACGAAGTGCAGGCTTTACAACGGGCATGGGACAGGGGCTGCGCTCAAGCAAAGGGAACTCTGTAACCGGCAGGCTTCGCCGCAAAAGCCGTCAATCACCGATCAAGGTTTATCGCTAGACCGGGCCGAGCGGCGGGCCTATACGTTTTGGCATGATCAACATACGCGATCAATTCGACTTGCCCCGCGACCAGGTCTATCTCAACGCCGCCCAGATCGGCCCTCTGCCGATCACGGCGGCCCGGGCCGGACAGCAAGCCTATGCCGACAAGCTGCAACCCTGGCGGTTGACCCCGCAGACCCATTTCTTTGACTTGCCCGAAGACGTGCGCAGGCAGGCCTCCACCCTGTTCAACACCCGGGCTGAGAATATCGCACTGGTGAACGCAGCCTCTTACGGGCTGGCTACGGCGGCGCATAATTTAACACTCAAGCCTGGTGATCAGATCGTGATCCTTGACGGACAGTTTCCCTCCAATGTCTACACTTGGCGCGCACTGGCCCGGAAAACCGGTTCAGAAGTGCGCACCGCCCGGCGCGCCGAAGGACAGACCTGGACTGAGGCGGTGCTGGCCGCCCTGACCCCGCGCACCCGTCTGGTCGCCTGCGGCGCCCTGCACTGGATTGACGGCGGTCGTATTGATCTTGAGGCGGTCTCGGATGCGGCGCGCACCCGGGGCGCTGCGCTGGTTCTGGACCTGACCCAATCGCTTGGCATGATGGCGTTTGATGTTCAGCGAATCGATCCTGATTTTGCAGTGGCCGCCGCCTATAAATGGCTTTTGGCCCCTTACGCCGTGGGTTTTCTGTATGTGGCGCCGCGTCATCAGAATGGACAACCGCTGGAAGAGAACTGGATCAACCGGGCCCGGTCTGAGGATTTCAGCCGGCTTATCGATTATTGTGACAGCTATCAACCTGGCGCCCGGCGTTTCGACATGGGCGAACACTCCAATCACCAGCTGATGCCGGCGGCCTTGGAAAGCTTGCAATTCATCAATGATCTGGGCGTGGCGCACATCGCCCATCTGTGCGCCCAAACCAGCCAGGCGCTTGCCGAATCGGTCAAACCGCTGGGCTTTGCCGCTGACACGCCTGATCGCGCGGGGCACTATCTGTCACTTTCGCTGCCTGACGCTGCGCCGGACCACCTTGCCGCGCGCCTGCGGGAGCGCGGCGTGCATGTCTCTCAGCGCGGGTCACGGCTCCGGGTCAGTGCTCATGTCTATACCGATGAGCAGGATGTGGACGTGTTCGCCAACACCATGCGCGCCCTGCTCACA
>RKRX01000156.1 GCA_007571185.1 Oceanicaulis sp. | reverse complement strand
CATCTACTTCGCTCGCCCGGACTCCGTTATCAATGGAATTTCGGTCTATGAAGCCCGTAAACGCATGGGTATCCGGCTGGCTCAGGAGTGCCCCACCGATATTGATGCGGTCGTACCGGTTCCTGATTCAGGCATGGCCGCGGCTTTGGGTTTTGCAGAAGAAATCGGCAAACCCTTTGATCTGGGCATTATCCGCGCCCATTTCGCTGGCCGGACCTTCATTCAGCCCACCCAGGCCAAACGCGATCTGGGCGTGCGCCGCAAGCATTCCGCCAACGCCACCGTTCTGAAAGGCAAAAAAATCGTACTGGTTGATGATAGCATAGTACGCGGCACTACTTCCAGAAAAATCGTGCGCATGGTGCGCGAGGCGGGCGCCACAGAAGTGCATTTCCGTTCTGCTTGCCCGCCAATCAGTTATCCTGACTTCTACGGCATTGATATGCCGATGCGCGAAGAACTGATAGCCGTCAGTCATAAGTTGGAGACAATGGTCGAGATGCTCAAAGTCGATAGTCTGGGCTTTCTGACACTGGAGGGTCTTTACTGGGCTGTGCATGACGAGCCACGCAATGACGAGCATCCGCAAATGGCCGATCATTACTTCACCGGGGATTATCCCACCCGTCTCGTGGACCGCAATCGCACAACTTCCGACGAGGACGAACAACTCTCTCTTCTGGTTGACGCATGACCCGGTCCAGACCCCTTGCAAACCGTGTGGCGCTTGTAACCGGAGCGTCCCGGGGTCTGGGTTATTCCATCGCCCTGAAACTGGCTGAGGCCGGTGCTGAAATCATCGGTGTCGCACGCACCCAGGGCGGATTGGAAGAGCTTGATGACGCCGTAAACGCCTTGGGCGGCAAAGCGACACTGGTTCCGCTGGATCTCAATTCACCTGATGGCATCGAGAGACTGGCTGAAGCCGTGACTGATCGCTGGTCCAGGCTCGACATCATGATCGCCAATGCCGGTCAGTTGGGCCTTCTGACCCCGGCGGCGCAAATCCCATCCAAAACCTGGAACGAGGTTCTGGGCGTCAATCTGATCGCCCCCGCACGTATGATCCGGGCATTCGAACAGTTGTTGAAAAGTTCCGACGCCGGCCGTGCAGTGTTTGTGACATCAGGCGTGGGCAGCCGCCGGGCCAGGGCGTACTGGGCGGCCTATGGCGCATCCAAGGCGGGGCTGGACAACCTGGTGCAATCGTGGGCGATTGAATTACAAGGCACGCGCGTGCGCGCCAATCTGCTTGATCCTGGCGCTGTGCGCACCCGAATGCGCGCCAACGCCATGCCCGGTGAAGACCCCATGAGCTTGCCTCACCCTGACGATATCGCCTCAATAGCGGTCGAACTCACCCTGCCTGGCGAAATCCGTAATGGTCAGATCGTCAGCGCCCGGGGCTGACCCACCCGTCCCTTATTCGCGCATGAAAAACGGCGCATCAAGCCCTTCTTCCAATCCCTGATTTTGCATAAGGGTTGTTCTGTCCCTTCACAATCAAACGAATTGGCACGCCGGGCAAATCAAAAGACTCGCGCAAACCATTGATAAGATAGCGTTTGTAACTTTCTGGAAGATATGAAGCCCGGCTCGCCATCATCACAAAGGTGGGGGGGCGCGCCTTGGTCTGGCTGATATAACGCAGCTTGATCCGGCGGCCGTCCACCGCAGGAGGCGGATGCCGCTGTACCATCTCCATCAACCAGTCATTGAGGTCACGGGTTTTCACCTTCGCATCCCAGTTCTGATGCAAGGCCTTCACCGCCGGCATGATTGTCTCAAGCCCGTGACCGGACACCGAGCTGACCGAGATCAACGGTGCGCCTTTCACCTGTGGCAAAAGCCGGTCAAACTTCTCGCGTAGCCTGACAAGCATGGCCGGCTTGTCCCTGATCAAATCCCATTTTGTGATTAGCGTCACGAGGCCCCGTCCCTCGCCAACCACCCGATCTGCGATGGCAAGATCCTGTTTTTCGAACGGACGTTCAGCATCCACCAGCAACATACCCCCTTCCGCAAACCTGATGGCGCGCAGCGTCTCCCCCGCGCTCATGCGCTCCAATCGTCCATCCGTCTTGCCACGCTTGCGCAACCCGGCGGTATCATGCAAACGCACACGCTGATCACCCCATTCCCATTCCACAGCAATAGCGTCCCGGGTCAATCCCGCTTCCGGTCCGGTGATCAAGCGATCTTTGCCTATCAGGGCGTTAATAAGGGTGGACTTGCCCACGTTAGGGCGTCCGGCCACAGCCAGACGCATGGGTATGTCCTTCTCACAGCCGCTTCCCTCTTCTTCCGGCTCGGCCTCAGGACGAATCCGGGCGGTTTTCAGCACATGGGTTAGGCGCGCATAAAGATCGCTTATTCCCTCACCGTGGGCGGCGGAAATCGGTACGGGTTCTTCCATACCCAGTTTCCACGCTTCCAGAGCGCCAGACTCACCCTTAGAGCCTTCACATTTGTTGACAGCCAGGATCACCGGCTTGTCCAGACGACGCAGAACATTGGCGAAGCGCTCATCCATGACGGTCACGCCCTCGCGTCCATTAATCAGGAAAACACAGATATCGGCCTCATCGAGCGCCACCTCGATTTGGACGCGCATGCGAGCCTCAAGACTAGCATCGCTATCTTCATAACCGGCGGTATCGACCAGACGCAGTTCAAGTTCACCGATCCGCCCGCGCGCTTCCCGCCGATCGCGAGTCACGCCCGGACGGTCATCAATGATCGCCAGTGATTTGCCAGCGAGACGATTGAACAGAGTCGATTTACCCACATTGGGACGCCCGACAATGGCAAGCGCAGGCGGGATCAATTTCAAGGCGGCGGCTCCAAAGCGTCCTTTTTGATCAGCGCAAGGCGATCAGGCGGCCTTTATCGGTCAGCACAATGACTGTTTCATCCGCAATCACAGGCGCGATGTAAACCGTATCCCCCAGATTCCGATCACCTATCTGCTCGCCATTTGTGGGGTCAAACAGGTGCAGATCACCATCTGAAGACGCCAGAACCAGCCGTCCTCCTGCAAGAATTGGTCCCGCCCATGAGATACGATTCTTGCGGTTGCGCTCGTTTTTAAACTGCCGCAACTGGGTCAGCCAGACCACCTCGCCTGTGGAGCGGTGCACGGCGAACAGCGCGGCGTTCACCGTGACCATGAACAGAAAATCTCCCTCTACAGACGGCGGGTACAGACCGCCCACGGGTTGCCCCCATATCCGCTCACCGGTGCGCAGAGCAACGGCGACCAAAGTGCCCCACAGGCTCCTA
>RKRX01000167.1 GCA_007571185.1 Oceanicaulis sp. | reverse complement strand
ACTTCAGGCTGTGAGACTGTCCAACTCGGGGTGGCTGGCCGGCTTTGGCTTGGGCGGTGGATCAGACTATTCGACTTTCCCCTTCGCCTATTACGCTGATATTCGTGATGACTTCATTCGTCATTGGGCGCGCCTGGTCATCCGTTTGACATTCTGACATTGCAAGCCTGAAAACTGTGTACGGACCCGCCGACATTCGTGCGCAGAAACAGGCTCAGGGTTGAATCAGCCTGTCCTGAAGTTGTCACAATGGTTTCATTTCTGGTTAACCAGAGTTTGGCAGGGTTGATACATGTTGTTGAGATCTTTGACCCTGGCGATTTCAGGCCTCAGCCTGGTCACCGCCTGTGCCTCAGGCCCGCCTGATCAGGTTGAAGATGCCTGTCTGATCCTGGAAGACAATCGGCGTTGGTGGCGCGACCTTGAGCAAACCCAGCACCGCTGGGGCTTGTCTCCGGGCGCCCAGCTCGCCTTTCTGAAAAGAGAATCCAGCTTCAACCGGCACGCCCGCCCCGCCCGCAACCGATTGTTGGGTATTTTCCCTGGTCGGCGACCGTCTTCAGCCTACGGCTATGCCCAGGCGCTGGATGGAACCTGGAAGTGGTATAGGGAAGACACCGGACGCAACCGGGCAAGCCGGAATGATTTCGGCGATGCAGTGGACTTCATTGGCTGGTACGCCAATAAATCCAAGGCCCTTTCAGGCATTTCGCTAGATGATCCTTATGCTCTCTATCTGGCCTATCATGAGGGCCATGGCGGCTATAATCGGGGCTCTTATCAATCCAAAGACTGGCTCTTGCGCGCCGCTCGCAGTGTGCGCGCCGACGCCGAACGCTATAACGCACAGCTGGCGCGGTGCAAAAGGCGACTCAATCGCAGCTGGATCCCATTTTTCTGAACACAGCGTTTGAACGCTTGAGGACTTCAAGCGCAACATCCCTGACGAGATTAAGATCATGGCGGTCTTTTACATGACGAGTCACCGCAGGACACAGGAGGCACAAGCTGCGTTCTCCCACTACCGTGTGAAGGTCTGCTCGTGCAGATGCACCTGCAATGATTGATGATTCACAAAACGATCTGTTTTCCGTTCCGCCGGCGCCCGCCTCATCCGCCCCTGTGCCTCCGGTTCCTGAACCGGAACCTGCGCCGCTGCCGTCTCCGGTAAATTCGGTGGAAAACAAGAGTTATGACGCCTTCTCCATTGAGGTGCTCGAAGGTCTTGAACCCGTGCGTAAACGTCCGGGTATGTACATTGGCGGCACTGATGAACGGGCGCTCCATCACCTGTTTTCGGAAATTCTCGATAACTCCATGGACGAAGCAGTCGCAGGCCATGCTGACCGCATCGAAGTGAAGCTCGACGCAGACGGCTATGTCACCGTGGCCGATAACGGTCGAGGCATTCCGGTCGACCCCCACCCGAAATTTCCTGATAAGTCAGCGCTGGAAGTGGTGCTGACGACACTGCATGCGGGTGGCAAGTTCTCAAACAAGGCCTATCAGACCGCTGGGGGTCTGCATGGCGTGGGTCTTTCAGTGGTGAACGCCCTCTCGGAACGGATGGAAGTGGAAGTGGCGCGGGGTCGCACCTTGTGGCGACAAATCTATGAGCGTGGCATGCCGCAGGGATCGGTGAAAAAGGTCGGTTCGGCGCCCAACCGGCGCGGCACCACTGTGCGCTTCAAACCTGATCCCGATATCTTCGGTGCGCGCGCCGCGATCAAGGCGTCTCGGGTTTTCAATATGGCCCGTTCCAAAGCTTTTTTGCGGCGCGGCATCCAGATCCGCTGGAAGTGCGCCCCGGAACTGGTGGAAAACACCGACATTCCCACCGCAGTCATTCTGGCCTTCCCTGATGGTCTGGTAGGCCGGCTCTTCGAGCTCACCTCCAACGCCATGCTGGTCACTGAAGTGTTTGCCGGACGGGTGGAACGGGATGGGCGTATGGATGCCGTGGAATGGGCGATCGCGTTCTCTGAAAATGGGTTCAGTTCTGATGACAGTTTCTGCCAGAGCTTCTGTAATACCGTCCCCACTCCTATGGGCGGCACCCATGAACAGGGCCTGCGCGCTGCACTGTCCAAAGGGCTGCGCGCCTACGGCGAACTGGCGAATGTAAAGAAAGCCAGTCAGATCATCGCTGACGATGTGATGGGCGGCGCCGGCATTCTGGTTTCTGTCTTCATCAAAAACCCCGAGTTTCAAGGGCAAACCAAGGACAGACTGTCCACCATCGAGGTGCAACGCCTTGTGGAACAAGCCATTCGCGACCAGTTTGATCACTGGCTTGCCGGACGGTCCAGAGAGGCGTCACGGCTTGTGGAATGGGCGGTGGAGCGCGCCGAAGATCGACTCAAGCGTAGACGTGAAAAAGAAATCAAACGTCAGTCCGCTACACGAAAGTTGCGTCTGCCTGGTAAGCTGGCGGATTGTTCGCAGAACTTCTCTGAAGGCGCCGAGCTGTTCCTGGTAGAAGGTGACTCAGCTGGCGGGTCCGCCAAGCAAGCCCGTGACCGGAAGACTCAGGCTATCCTGCCCCTGCGAGGCAAGATTTTGAACGTGGCTTCAGCGACTGCCGACAAGATCGCCGCCAACCAGGAAATTTCAAACCTTTTACTGGCTCTGGGTGTTCAGCCCGGCAGAAAGTTTGATCTTGATGATCTGCGGTATGAGCGCGTCATCATCATGTGCGATGCCGATGTGGACGGTGCTCATATCGCGGCCCTTCTGGTCACTTTCTTTTACAAATCCCTGCCAGGCTTGATTGAGTCCGGACGTCTTTATATGGCGCAGCCACCGCTCTACCGCCTGACCCAGAACGGCAAGACGCGCTATGCGCAGGACGACGTCGAGAAGGATCACTTGCTTGAAACCGTCTTCAAAAAAGGCAAAGTTGAAGTGGGTCGGTTCAAAGGTCTGGGTGAAATGACACCGCCCCAACTCAAATCCACAACCATGCTGCCTCAATCCCGATCGCTCGCCCGTGTGGTGGTGACCCCGGAAATGCGTGAAAGCGGGGACCGGCTGGTTGAAACTCTGATGGGTAAGAAACCCGAGCTACGCTTCCAGTTCATCCAGGACAATGCCCGGTTTGTGGAAGAAGTGGACATTTGACGACAATAATTTATCTTTATTTGACAGTGACTGATGGATTGGGGTTGTTGATATTACTTAAGTTTTTCTATGGTCAGAAACGCAAGCGCACGCCCGCCGAGAGCGCTTCCATGTCAAGAAGGTTCTGACGACCCTCAACACGGTCATAACTCAACGCCAGTGACCGACCGCCCGGCAGGCGCACGCGCAGGCCCAGACTGTACTCGTTCCAGTCTTCATCGCGATCCACGCCGCTGCCCAGCGCAAAAACGCCCCCCGTACCCGAAA
>RKRX01000230.1 GCA_007571185.1 Oceanicaulis sp. | reverse complement strand
ATCTTCAATATTGATGGTGTTTCACTGACTGTTTCGGAAGGTCCACGCCTTCGCGGACTGGCGGGCGTGTCCGATTTCGCCTTGCGGGGAGAGACCTTTCCGCTGATCTTTGGCGTGGATGAAACCGGCGCCCTGCGAGGCTATGCGATTATCCCGCAAACCCGTGAAGCGGTTGAAATCCAGATGGGAAGTCACGCGGACGCGATCCCGACCACTGGCGATTGTCTTTATTCGGACGGGATCGGATACATCGAGCTGGCCATTCTGTCAAAAAGCGCACAGGTGCGTATTCTGCGCGTTCGGGATACATGTGCGACCGATTTGACATTGACAGAACAAAACCGTCATCCACTGCCTTTCCCGGCTCGCTCCTGTGCATCCACCGGCGCCGATCTTCTGGTTACAGGACCGTCCGCCGGCCTGGCGCGCGTGAATGATGAAGGCGAGACCCTGGCATTCTCACAGAGACTGTCTGTTTCAGATGTGGTCTATACTGAACTTCTGGGCCGCCCCGCCGCTCTGGTCGCATCTGTCGAGAGCGGTCTTGTCAGCGTGTATGATGCGCGTACGCTGGATCAAATCGTCGACGTGCAGTTTGAGAGCGGTCTGAATGCCCCGGCTTTCGAGCGCCCCTCAACCATTGCTATCACCGAGGTCAATTATGGTGGGATGGCATTCTCATCAGGTGTGATGGCGGTTTATGATGAAGCCGACGCTCAGATCAAGCTGGTGGCGCGCGAAGTGATCTCCCGCGTGGTCGTGGAGGAAAAAGCCTCCTAAGCGGTTAGCGTATCACTCCGTGAGACCATCAGGGGTGTCCGTGCGACGGCCCAGGTTGCATAACCGCTTACCGCAAACAGTATGATCGCTCCTCCCTGGTGCAACAGTGACAACGATAAAGGCGCGGTGTGTACAAGCGTCAGGACACCCAGAAATATCTGTAAACTCAAAATCACCGCAATGGAGACGGCGCAGCGTCTCATCAGTTCCGATCCGCCGGACCAGTAACGCCAGCACACCCAGAAGCCGAATACCACCAGAAAATAAGCGAACCAGCGATGCTGGAACTGTACGGCGGGACGGCTTTCAAAAATCGCCAACCAGAAAGGAAAACCGCCAAGATAGTCGTCTGGTATCAGTTGACCGTGAAAACCCGGCCAAGTGGTGTGGATCCGCCCGGCATCCAGTCCTGCGACAAGACCGCCCAGAGCGATCTGCAGCATGACCACGGCCCAGAACGTTATGGCAAGCGGGAAAAGCGCGGAAGGCATCGCCAACTGCGTTCGACCATAACGCAATTCCAGTGCAGTCCAAAGCGTCAGACCTAGAATGGCAAAAGCCATGCAAAGATGAATGACCAGCCGATACTGGCTCACATCCAGACGGTCCGTCAACCCCGAGGCAACCATCCACCAACCAATCATACCTTGCACACCACCCAGACCGAGCAGCACCCACAGACGCGGTTGCAATCGCCTGGGCGCCTGTCTGGTCGCCAGAAAGAAAATAAACGGCAGGACATAAACAAGGCCGAGTATCCGCCCCAGCTGGCGATGCCCCCACTCCCACCAGTAGATAAACTGGAATTCGGTCATGGACATGCCGCGGTTCTGTTCCCGGTATTCAGGGATCTGGCGATACTTTTCCAGCTCCGTTTCCCAGCCTTCCATCGTCAGCGGCGGGATGGCGCCGGTTACAGGCCTCCATTCCACAATCGACAATCCCGAATCGGTGAGTCGTGTCGCGCCACCCACCAGGATCATGGCGCAAACAAACCCGGCCACGACCACGAGCCACCAAAACATGCCGCGATGACTTTCCGGTTTAGAAAAAGGGTCGGGCATGGTTCAGTTCGCGAAACAAATACCTGTCTGAGGGGATGGTCGGAACGGCAGGATTTGAACCTGCGACCCCTGGTCCCCCAGACCAGTGCGCTACCGGGCTGCGCCACGTTCCGCCACAAATTGTTCTAACCCGATGATCTCCTCAGACCGGGCCAGGCACCCAAGGGAACCGGGAGTATACGAATCCAAGCGACCGGATACAACCGCTCAAACTCGATGCCTCACAATTATTGCGAGCGCGGTGAAGGTCTGATTTCAACCCGCTTGACCCAGAACGCCCTGCAAGCGCTGTCTTGCGGCGTCAAGACGTGCACAGACATGTCCGACAACTGCACGCTCTGATTGTGCAAGTGTTGCATGACCGGGATCAGATACTGCGAGGTCAGCTTTATCCAGTGTTGAAAAACCGGTTTGCTGTTCTGTTCGGGAAAGTTGGGCCGGTGCATCAACCCCCGCCAGGGCGGCGACCGCGGCGACACCGTGCTCTTTGAGATATTTCTGTGCTCCCTTGATGGTGTAACCATCTTCGTAAAGCAAACGCCTCAACCCCTTGATCAACAGGATGTCCTGCGGTCGGTACATGCGGCGTCCTGTGTTGCGTTTGATAGGTTTGAGTTGAGTGAACCTGCTTTCCCAAAAACGCAGAACATGAGGCGGAAGGCTCGCTTCTTCACCTGCTTCAGAGATGCTTCTGTAAGCATCTGGCGACTTCTCGTGCATCCGCTTCAATCCTGGCGCGATAGAGCCTTGTCCACCCTATTCCTGAACCCTTGAGAAGGTTTGAAAATCAGGACGCGGCGGGACTCAATCGGCACTTCCTCGCCGGTTTTCGGGTTTCGGCCCATACGACTGTTCTTGTCGCGTAGAAGAAAAGAACCAAATGACGAGAGCTTGACGCTTTCACCAGCTGTAAGCCGGTCGGAAATCATGCCGAGCAAAGCTTCGACCAGTTTAGCGCTTTCATGGCGAGACAGCCCGATTTCCCGATGAACAGCATCGGTAAGATCAGCTCGCGTGACAGTTTTCCCAACCATAAGCGTCTCCCGGCAAATATCCATGGTGATGACGCTACGTCATAAGTTGTACGCTGGTCAACACTATCTGCCGCTGCTCGCCAGACAGCGTCAACAGTGTTGGTGCCCGCTGCGATCAGACGTCCGCTCACCACTTGAATCCGACGACCTCCAACCCGGCCCGCCATTCGCTGGAACGGCTGCTCACATATGAACGCAGAACCTGACCATCAGGGCCCAGTGCGAACCCGTAGCCCAGTTCCGTGTTCCAGCTCATCTGCGGCGTCACCCCGCGGTCAGAGCCCACGCCTGGCGCACGCATCCGATCATCGCCCCATAGCTGTAATCCGCCGCCCAGCGAGCCCGCATGGCCCCAGGCCGGCGTCAGGGAGAAGGATAAGCCCGCGCCATTCTCTTGCGGCTTGAGCCCCAGGCTCAAACCCACACCCGCATCGCCATATCCTGAGACCGTGTGCAACAGCAGCGCACGGCCCTGCAGGCGCGCATCAAACCGTCCCGAAGACCACGCCA
>RKRX01000006.1 GCA_007571185.1 Oceanicaulis sp. | reverse complement strand
GAAATTCGGGACATGGCCCGTGTTTTCCAGGGATTGCCATGCCTTTGTAACTGGCCTTGGGGGCCGCAAGCCCTTGATCCAGCAGGGTTCGCGCCACGGACCCGGCTAGCGGGAATTGCTCCAGCTTCGTTGGTGTGCTTGACTCGGCCACGTCGATACCGTATGCTTTCTCATGACGGTTTCGCATAATCACGGCGGCAGCCATGCCACTTGGACGAAGGCCGTGACGGAATCGCCAGACTGTACAATACTCAGCTCTCGTTAACAAAGAGATTTATCATGGCCAAGAACCCCGAAACCCACCACGTCGTTCCGAACCCGCGCGGGGGCTGGGACGTCAAACGCGGCGGCGCGAGCCGCGCCACCAGCCACCACGAGACGAAGAAGGAGGCTGTAGACAGTGGTCGTGCGGTGAGCCGCAACCAAGGAACCGAGCTTCGCATCCACAACAGGAACGGACGGATCGCCAGCAGTGACAGCCACGGCAGGGATCCTTACCCACCCAAGGGTTGAAAGAAAAGGGAGGAATCTATCGGGAGCCCCCCCCGGGCGTTGAGGGCAATAGCGCGGCTAAATTCCTAGGCGACCATTTGCTGGCCGGTGATGGGCTCGTCAATGGAATCGATACCCTCGCACAACAGCATGACGCGAAGCTTGCGCTCCCCCATAAGGAGAAGCTATCGCGCAAGGCCCGGGTCTAGCGCTCTTGAGCAGCGGTCCATTACGAGAGGGGGGCACAGCGTGGCCAGCGCCGTTATCGCACCCAGGCCGGGAGGCCCGCATGCCAAGAGGCACCTGCGCCAATGATAGCGGTACTTCAGCGATTTACTCGGTGTGGCTGGCTTCTTTGCCGAACCTGATTTCAGCATCGGGCAAGTTCCGAATGAGTCGCGAGAGATCAGGACCGGGGTTTTGCATTGAGCGCGTTGTTGAGGGACAATGAGGTTCGTTGAGCGGGCTTTGTGCTAACGGCGCTCTGTGCGGTACAATGCCTGCCTAGCCTACACGGGGGGTGTCATGGGAGCCAAATCTTCCATCGAGTGGACTGATGCCACCTGGAATCCAGTGACCGGTTGCACGAAGATCACTCGTGGCTGCGATTATTGTTATGCGGAGCGCTTTGCCGAGCGATGGCGTGGCGTGCCCGGGCACCCCTACGAGCAGGGATTCGATCTGCGACAGTGGCCGGTGCGTCTCGATCAGCCCTTGCGGTGGCGCAAGCCACGAATGATTTTCGTCAACTCGATGAGTGACCTGTTCCACAAAAACGTAGAGCGCAACTTTATCAACCGTGTATTCGAGACGATGGAGATGGCCGACTGGCACGTTTATCAGATACTGACAAAACGCAGTTCTCTGATGCGGAATTACCTGCAACAGCGCTACACTCGAGGATTGGCACCTAACCACATCTGGTGCGGTGTCTCTGTCGAAGATGCTGCGGCAGTTGCAAGAATTAAACATTTGCGCCTTGCACCGGTCGCTCAGCGATTTCTTTCGATCGAGCCGCTCTTGGGGCCTCTCGGAGCCATTGATCTGGATGGAATTTCCTGGGTGATCGTTGGAGGAGAAAGCGGCCCGAAAGCTCGGCCCATGCGACCGGAATGGGTGCGAGAAATTCGGGATATCTGTGCCCAGACAGGCGTGCCATTCTTTTTCAAGCAATGGGGCGGGAGGACGCCGAAAGCCAGAGGTCGCGAACTGGAGGGAGTAGAGTACAACGAAATGCCCCGTTACCTGACTGAGAAAAACGATCATGGTCTTCAATTGGCATCTTGACGAGTCGCCACCGATCATCGAATCGCATAGCAAGGCAAAATTGAAAGTTTTGCGCAGCTATCTCAGAGCATACTTCGACAGGCTGAACGTCAATCCTGTTCGTGAAGATTTCAAGCTTGACCTGATCGACGGGTTTTCGGGAGGGGGCGTATTTCTGGATGGTCTCACTGAGATTTCAGGCACACCATTGGTCATGCTTGAAGAAACCGAACAAGCAAGGATAAGGCTAAATAGAAACCGTAAAAAGAAACTTCATATCGACTGCAAGTTCTACTTTATCGACAAGAAAGAGGCACACACCAATTATCTGCAAAAGACTCTACTGGAACGTGGGTATCTTGTGGGAAATGACAAACTTGTCATAAGAAATGATCGGTTTGAGAACGAAGTGAGGAATATCCTAAAATCGATACAGAAACGGCAGCCTCGTGCAGGTCGTGCGATTTTCCTTTTAGATCAAAAGGGATTTTCAGGAGTGGAGCTTTCGATCATTTCCCGGATATTCAGAGAGCTTCCGAACGCCGAAGTGATATTGACTTTTGCCGCTGATGCTCTTGTCAATCACTTGTCGGATAGGCCGGAGACTGCCAAAATGGTGATGCCGCTTCAGTTGCAATCTCGAGTACCCGATTTGATCGAGATGAAGGAAGGGAACGGCGGCAGAGCGCTTGTGCAAAGAACACTCCGCGATCATATTAGGATGGCAACCGGAGCGATGTATGATACGCCTTTCTTCATCCGGCCTCGGCAGTCACGACGTGCCTTGTGGTTTCTGCATCTTTCAATGCACCCCATTGCACGCGATGTGATGACTCAACAGCATTGGAACAATCAGAATATATTCGAACATTATGGGCAAGGAGATTTTGGTTTTCTAGGTTGGGATGCATTGGTAGACTCTGACACTATTCCATTGTTTCAATTCAGGGATCTCGACAAGCGGGAAATGAAAAAAGGTTTATTGGAATCTCTTCCCAAGGAGCTTTATCGGCTAGTATATGAGCAGCCGGTTACTATGGATGCCTTGCGGCATACGCTTGCAAACCGAACAGCAGCGCGCTTTTCCGATCTGGATGAAGTCATTGTGGAACTCCACAAAGAAAGGGAAATCGAGATTCGCAACCCAG
Organism: Oceanicaulis sp.; assembly: GCA_007571185.1. Taxonomy (GTDB): domain Bacteria; phylum Pseudomonadota; class Alphaproteobacteria; order Caulobacterales; family Maricaulaceae; genus Oceanicaulis. The sequence goes on along the minus strand of RKRX01000006.1, from coordinate 497 downwards.
AAGGAAAGCGGAGAGCTATGACAGTTCGTCACTTAGCTTCGACGGATAGGGTGGCGCTCCCTTCAACGCAATTACTTCTGGGGCTTTCTCGTAGGTCATGAGGTTTATGGTCATATAGCTTGGGCCGGGGATGCATGGCATTATGTCGGTCGGGAGCCAAAGCCGATGGCGCAGGCCGCGAGGAGGCAGGAGAGACGACAAGCTGGGATGCCTGTCCGGAGGTGGAGAGGACGCCGGGAAAGGTCAGCGGCATGGGTTTTCGTCGGCACGCGGGTTCCGCTGTCCGCCCCGCACGAGAACCTCGCTGACCGCGCGACCGTCGACGAGTTCGTCGAGTTGTTCCCCGGCGTGGATAGGAGACAGGTTCATGCTGTGACGGCATGAGTCGATGAGCGGATCGGAAACGTGCGGGGCGGCATCGCCCCGGTCGATAAACTTTCCGTCTGCCTGTAACATCCCGGAGCATGAACCGGATAGCAGTCAAACCGGAAATTCTT
>RKRX01000011.1 GCA_007571185.1 Oceanicaulis sp. | reverse complement strand
GACATATCGCTTGTGTAGCGTAATGAAGTTCTGTCATGATCACCGCGAGTGAAAAGGGGTCCAAGCCATCGTGATTCCTCCGTTTGTTTGCCAAACTTCGGTGAATCATCAGGCTCCCTTTCACTCAACCGTTAATTCTGAAATGGTCTCTAAGAAATCAACTTTCAAGAGATACTTCTTGGGTTGGTACACTTTAAACTGCGGGCAGGAGATGAAACCGGAGCATCCACAGCGCTCAAGCAACACAAAACACGTCGAACCAAATGTCATTATTTATGAGTAATACTAACTGACTTAGTCGATACGATTTCTATTGTGCCGATAGGTTGAGGGATACACTGATAATCAAAACTACTTATTGATTCCAAAATGAATGTCACCAACATTGTGTGAATTGAATCACAAACTCAACCAAACGGGAGATACAACATATGTCGTTAACTTCAGATACTCATTCGATCCTACAAAGGCTTGGCGTTGCCGAAGATCGTTACTCGGATGGAAAGCTGAAAGTCTATTCTCCCTTAACCGGCGCATTAATCGGAAAAGTGCAAAGCGACAGTCTGGGCGTTGCAAATGGCAAGATAAACGATGCGCATGAGGCGTTTAAAAGATGGCGTTCCGTTCCAGCCCCTCGCCGCGGCGAGTTAGTTCGACTTTTGGGAGAGGAGCTTCGTATCGCGAAAAACGATCTCGGAAAGCTCGTTTCTATCGAGGCCGGAAAGATCCCGTCGGAGGGACTGGGTGAAGTCCAGGAAATGATCGATATCTGCGATTTTGCGGTCGGACTATCTCGCCAGCTTTATGGTTTGACCATCACGACTGAACGTGCCGGTCACCGCATGATGGAGACTTGGCATCCCATCGGAGTCGTCGGCGTTATTTCAGCATTTAACTTTCCGGTTGCTGTTTGGTCTTGGAACGCAGCGCTTGCATTGGTCTGCGGAGATAGCGTGGTGTGGAAACCATCAGAAAAAACGCCGCTCACGGCACTTGCGTGTCAGGCGATCTTCGAGCGTGCTGCAAAGCGCTTCGGAGATGATGCTCCAGCTGGTTTGTCGACGCTGATTATTGGTGAGCGTGAAACAGGTGAAGCACTCGTCGATCACACAAAAGTTCCCGTCGTCTCTGCGACGGGGTCAACAGGTATGGGGCGGGCTGTAGGCCCGCGCCTCGCAAATCGGTTTGCTAGAGCAATCCTTGAGCTCGGTGGAAACAATGCGGGTATCGTTTGTCCGTCTGCAGATCTTGATATGGCGCTACGCGCTGTAGCATTCGGAGCCATTGGAACGGCGGGGCAGCGTTGCACGACAACCCGGCGCCTCTTTGTCCATGACAGCATTTATGATGCATTCGTTCCACGCCTTAGAGCGGTGTATGAGCGAGTCTCTGTCGGTAATCCACTAAAGGAAGAGCACCTTGTTGGTCCGTTGATCGATAAAGATGCTTACGCTCGGATGCAGATGGCGATGGAGGCAGCGGTCGCTGATGACGGAATGCTGGTTGGCGGCGATCGAGTCGATACCGGCTATGCTGATGCCTACTATGTACGTCCGGCCTTAATTGAGATGCCAGAGCAGCGCGGTATCGTATTTGAAGAAACGTTCGCTCCGATTCTATATGTCATGAAGTATGATGACTTTGACGCAGTGATTGATGCGCACAATGCCGTCGGAGCCGGACTTTCATCGACGATCTTCACGACTGACATTCGTGAGGCTGAACAGTTCTTGAGTGCGACTGGATCAGACTGTGGGATTGCAAACGTCAATATTGGAACCTCTGGCGCTGAAATTGGTGGAGCGTTTGGTGGCGAAAAAGAAACTGGTGGTGGTCGAGAGTCGGGCTCAGATGCTTGGAAAGCTTATATGCGACGCGCTACGAATACTGTGAATTATTCGCGCGAACTGCCGCTCGCACAGGGCGTCTCATTCGATATCGATTAGGGGATCAAGATGCCAGATTCTGTTTATCCAGAAGACCAGTTTGAACGGGCTCAAAGAATATCAGATATTGGAGTATCGGAAATTCTAGAGATCGGTGCGCGCGCCCGGGAATTACACGCACAAGGCAAGCCAGTTATCACCCTCGGAGCGGGCGAACCTGATTTCAATACTCCAGATCACGTGAAGTTAGCTGCGCATGACGCCATCAATGACAACCAAACAAAATACACCCCATTGGCTGGCACAGTGGAGTTGATCGGTTCAATCAGATAAAGGGGCTGTCGTGTAAAACGCCAGACGGTGCATTCTATGCTTATATTAATTGTGGTGGATTGACCGGATACGAAACTCCAAATGGAATACAGCTAAGAAGCGACAGTGCGATTTGTCGTTACCTTCTGGACCAGGCCTACGTGGCTGTTGTTCCGGGATCAGCGTTTTGGAGTATCACCTTTTTTCCGCGCATCTTACGCAGTTCCCATGGGAGAGTTGGTTACCGCCATTGATCGGATCGAATCTGCGGTGAAGGACTTGAGAGATTGAACGTAAATCAGCGTGCCTTGGGAGAGAACTCGCTCTGGCGCGCGAGCGATCATCCTGACATTTATCCTGAACTAAGCGGGGAAGTTACGGCGGATTTGGTCATCGTCGGTGGTGGCTACACTGGGTGTTCTGCTGCCCTTCATGCAGCGAAAAGTGGTGCCAGAGTTGTGCTATTGGAAGCTGCTGAAATTGGTTACGGAGGATCTGGTCGAAATGCTGGTTTGGTGAATGCAGGCCTTTGGCTCTCGCCAGATACAGTTGCAAAAAGGCTAGGCGAATTTGAGGGCGAGCGGCTGAACATCGCTTTGATGCAGGCCCCTGAGCTTGTCTTCTCTTTGATTAATGAGCACGGGATCGAGTGCGACGCGCGACGACGCGGTACATTGCAATGTTCCCATTCAAAAAGCGGTTTTGAGCAGCTTTGTAGTCGGCTCAACGAGGTAGCCTATCGTGGCGGCAAAGTTCCACTTTTGTCAAATCATGAAGCTAGAGAGCGCGTCGGAACGCAGCATGTTCATGGCGCGCTGTATGACCCTGGCGCCGGAACCATATAACCGCTTAAGTACTGCCTTGGTCTCGCAAGAGCAGCCCAGTCCTTTGGCGCAAATCTCTATGGGCATAGTCCCGTTACAAAAATCAATCGGGAAGGGGCTGGTTGGCAGGTTACGACCCACCGCGCTATTGTGCGAGCCAAGCGACTGCTCGTTGCGACAAATGGGTATCCCACCCATGCTCTCTCAGAAAACTCGCCGACTTTTACTCCAGTGAGTTACTTTCAGATCGCAACTGAGCCGTTGAGCGACAACCTTCGTGGGGACATTCTCAAGGGAGAAGAGGGCTGCTGAGATACGGCTCAGGTTATGTCATCTTATCGGTTAGATGCCGATGGCCGATTGATTGTCGGAAGTGTTGGCGCTTTGGGAAATGGGCAAATTCGCACCCAATGGGCACGAAGAAAAGTTACGCGATTCTTTCCAAGACTCGAAAGTGTGCGCTTCGATAACTTTTGGCATGGCACGATTGCTATGACATCCGATCACTTACCCAAGATCGTTGAGCTCGGCAATAACGCCTACTCGATTTTTGGATACTCTGGGCGCGGTATTGGTCCCGGAACCGTCTTCGGAAAAGCGGCTGCTGAAGCGCTTCTTTACGATGATCCGACGTGTTTGCCCGTGACACCAAAAGAGCACTATCGAGAGCAAATGGCCTCCTTTAAATCGGCTTTTTACCAATGGGAGGTTAACGCTGTTTTGGGTGCAGAGAACCGCTTCTAAGCTGCTAGAGACCGAGCGTGCAGAGCCATTTCCCTTTGTTCTTCATGTCCCATCGCCAACATAAACGGTGTGTTCTGTTGCCTTAGTGTAAAATCCGACTTCGTTGTCATGTTCCGCCAGCCCATGGCTAAGAACGACTGCGCCGTTGCTCCACCCAGTGTATTTCCTGGTCCAAGTACAATAACACAGTCAGGTGCAAACTCCTTCAATCCAGTTTGAACAGCTCGGGTGAAGTCATAGGATTCCACCACTTGAGAGCCAAACGTGTACTCCCAAAGTGCGTGCAAGTCGCAAGCGCCAGGCGTCCATATGTGTCCACGCCCATCAATCATGGGTGTGTCAGGTTGCATAAACATAGAAGTCGGTAGCGCTGCACGACCTGCGTCTGAATTGGGTTTAAGAAGCGGTGAGTGAAATGCTGCATGATTGGAAAGGCGCATCGGATACCGGTTTTGAACAGGATCAAGCGCTCCCTCTGCGATTGCGAGCGCTTCCTGAGTCCCTGCAAGCACGATCATCCCACCGAGCATGATAGAGACGTATAGGTCAGGCGTGTCTTCAACCAGCTTTAGCACTTTCTTTTTGACAAATGGGTTCACCTGCCAGTCGGCATCTACGATCGGATATATTATCTGACCGCCAATCAATTGCTCCTGCATGATTGCGCCCATTGTATTCACGGTTCGAAATCCGTCGTCCGCGGTCAAGGCGCCGCCGCAAGCGAGCGTGGTGTACCAGCCCATCGAGTTTCCTGTAACGGCGACAATTTCAAAAGCTTCGCGATTGATGGAAAGAAAGTCGCCATAGGAGCAGGTGTAGATGAGACCCGACGCATTATCGCCTCGGGTGAATTTGGAAATCGAAAACCGATCGGCCGAATCCAGCTCCGCAATTGGAATCTGTCCCGCGGCATGTCTCTGCTCATCGAAACGCTTCAACAAGTCCGTTTTGTCGGAATGGTGCTTAGCAAAATAGCCAAGCTCAGGCGCGTTATAGACGCCGCGTCCTGCACAAACGACTAGGGCGGTTTGTTTCTTCTGGGTCATGCCGCGCTTTTCCCTTTACGTTTTGGTGCGAGCTTTATGGCAACGTCGACTATCTCATCTCGGCTTGGCATCGTTGCGCCATAGGATGGTCCTGTCGCGATGTAGCAATCATCAGCAACGATGCGCGTAGCGTGCATATCAGCATGTTCTGAGAACAAAGCGAGTAATGCTTCGCTGTGTGAGCCTTGTTCGCGACATTCGTCGACGACCAGAGTACGACCAGCGTCTTTAACGGCTTCCAGAATGGAGTCTTTCGGTATCGGGGACAGCCAACGCATATCAATCACTCGGGTGTTGATTTGGTGCTGTTCGGCCAAGATTTTTTGCGCTTGTAGAGACAAATAGGTCCCGTTTCCGTATGTTACGATGGCTATGTCCTTGCCGTCGCCATGGCACGCGATATCGCCAAGTTTGATTTGTTCCTTGGTTCTTGGAGCCGGATAATCGAATGTCCAACCATTATCGCCCTTCTCGTGCAGGTCTCGGACCATGTAGAGGGCGATTGGTTCAAGGAATACGACCAAGCGTTGCTCCTCTTTTGCAAGGCGTACACTCTCGCGCAGCATCAAGGCCGCATCTCTGCCATTCGAAGGGCAAGCGAGTATGAGCCCTGGGATGTCACGGAGCGCCGAGACCGTGTTTTCATTGTGGAAGTGTCCACCGAACCCACGCTGATATCCAAGACCAGCGATCCGAACCACCATAGGGTTTGTAAATTGACCGTTCGAGAAAAAGGGTAGGGAAGCGGCTTCGCCGCGGAGCTGGTCTATCGCATTGTGGACGTACGCTAAAAACTGAATTTCGGGCATCGGAAGCAGTCCGTTGTGCGCTGCGCCAATCCCAAGGCCTAGAATAGCTTGCTCGTCGAGCAGCGTATCGATCATACGGTGGATGCCAAAACGTTGTTGCAAGCGCTGAGTGACCCCATACACGCCGCCTTTTCGGCCAATATCTTCGCCAGCCATGATGATCTCTTTGTGCTCGAGCATCAGGTCGGTCAGAGCAAAATTTATCAGCTTCGCCATATGCTGCGGTTGCGACATACCCCTTAGATCTGCACTTCCGAAACAGTGTTCGCGCGCCGCTTTTGTTGCTGGCTTGGTTGGTGTGTTTTCACGAGACGGAGGAATGAGGCTTTCCTTGACCTCATCTGCAGTCTCCAATCGAGGACGTTGAATCGCTTCCTCGGCGACGCGTTCGACGCGCGCATTGCAGTAATTGTAGCGCGCCAAGACGTCGTCTGTTGAAAGCAACCCTTCGCGAATGAGCCGCGCTGCGGTGTGAAGCAATGGATCCTGCGCTTCGGTTGCCTCGATTTCCTGCTTCGATAGATATGCTGTCTGCGCATCAGGGCCAGCATGACCATACAGGCGTATACATTTGCTATGAAGGAAAGCTGGCTTTCGGCGCTTGCGAACATAGTTCGCGGCTTCTCGCGCGATTTCATAAGCATCAAGAACGTCGAGTGAATTACATTGAAAGTACTTAAGCGCGGGGCGAGTTTTTGCGGAAGCCTCGACCCAATCTGAAGGCGTTTTGGTGGAGATCCCAATTCCGTTGTCTTCACAAACGAAGAGGATTGGAAGGGGAGAGTTTTGGTAAGCGGTCCAACTCGCTGTGTTTAGAGCGCCCTGCGAAGTGGAGTGATTGAGCGAGGCATCCCCGAATGTGCAAACGACCAATCCATCATCAGCGATTGCTTGGTGTTCAGGCTTGACCCGTTTGGCCAAGGGAACGCTGAATGCCGCACCGACCGCTTTGGGTAAGTGCGATGCAATGGTCGACGTCTGTGGTGGAATGGCAAGTTTTTTGGATCCAAGTACTTTGTGGCGACCGCCAGAAATCGGATCTTCTTTAGACATCGAAAAACTTAGCAGCATGTCCCACAACGGAGTAGACCCTGGAACTTGAAAAGAACGTGCGATCTGGAATGCGGCGTCACGGTAGTGCAAAAACGCCATATCGTTCGGCCGTAGCGCCCAGGCGATACCAGCATTGCCTTCATGACCCGAAGACCCAATCGTGTAGAAACCTTCGCCACGGGCCTGAAGCTTTCGCGATACGCGATCTAGATGTCGACTGAGTAGTTGAGCGTCAAAGAGGTTCAGTAACTCATGCCCCTCAAGATTGGATCCTGCCAAGTCTATATCGCGAACAGGGTGGGGCAGGGCACCTGACGCGACCCTGTTCAAGAAGTTTGTATGGACGATTTCTGCGCGATCATTGCTCATGACTAAAAGAAGGCCTGGCACCCTGTTTGGGCACGCCCGAGAATTAAAGCGTGAACATCATGCGTGCCTTCATAAGTGTTCACAGTTTCGAGGTCTACCATATGCCGGATGACTTGAAATTCTTCAGAAATTCCATTGCCGCCGTGCATGTCTCGAGCCTGGCGCGCGATATCGATTGCCTTACCGCAATTGTTGCGCTTAATGAGCGAGATCGTTTCCGGCGCAGCTTTTGCCTCATCAAACAGACGTCCCACGCGCAACGCGGCTTGCAAACCAAGTGTGATCTCTGTTTGCATGTCCGCGAGTTTCTTCTGAAACAGCTGAGTTGCGGCAAGCGGCCGATTAAACTGATGGCGATCAAGCCCGTACTGCCGTGCTGCATGCCAGCAAAACTCAGCCGCACCCATGGCACCCCATGCTATACCATAGCGCGCGCGATTGAGGCATCCGAACGGACCTTTCAGCCCTTCAACATTCGGAAGGAGTTGATCCTCTTTCACGAACACCTCGTCCATGACAATTTCGCCCGTCACAGAGGCGCGGAGACTTTGCTTGCCTTCGATCTTCGGTGCTGAAAGATCGGCCATGCCTTTCTCCAATATGAAACCGCGAATCTTCCCACCATGTGCATCTGATTTCGCCCATACAACAAACACGTCCGCTATTGGTGCATTTGAGATCCACATTTTTGAACCGGAAATTTTGTACCCGCCGTCTACTTTCGAGGCTTTGGTTTTCATCCCCGCTGGATCGGAGCCAGCATCCGGCTCAGTTAGTCCAAAGCAACCAACCAGGTCGCCGCTCGCCAAACCGGGCAGGTATTTCAACCTCTGTTCTTCAAAGCCGTAGGCAAAGATTGGATAGATAACGAGAGAGGGCTGTACAGACATCATCGATCGATACCCAGAATCGATGCGTTCGATTTCACGGGCGATCAACCCATATGCGACGTAGCTTGCCCCGACGCCCCCATACGACTCGGGTAGGGTCGCGCAGAGCAATCCATACTCGCCCATCTTGTAAAAACATCGCGGTCAACGGTTTCGTTTGCGTATGCCTTGATGACTTTCGGCGCGAAATGCTCATTGGCGAACGCGTTCGCGCTTTCGCTGATCATTCGTTTGTCTTCGGTCAATTGCTCGGAGAGCAGAAATGGATCGCTCCAATTGAAGCTGGCGAGAGCCGGTTGATCTTTCTGCTTGCTATCAAGTGATACGTGTTGGCCGTCTGGCATGATGAGTCTGCTCCAAAAAACAACCTCGATTCATACCTGAAGTGAAACAAAGCTAAAAATGAAGATCTGCCATCAATTCATGATAAGGGCTCATGCTTTGTGAGCGAAAATAAGTTTGTGTCGAGATATGATCGTTCTTAGCAGCCAAAGAAAAAGCGTTCAGTCGGGTAAAATGAGCGCCAATGGAAGCGAGATTTATCGGAACAGATTAAAACTGCGCTTCTTTAGTATAGGAAGTAAACTACAGCTACCTTTGGTTATCTTCGTGTGAGAGAAACACTGGGGGTGAGTGTGAATCTAGTTCACGCCGACGCTGTCTTCATTGATGTCGAGCTCGTTGGAGTTAATCTGCGATTGGAACATCCAATTGGTCCAGCGACGTATGAGTGATGTGCTTCCGAGAAAAAACCTCCAGTGACCGTATCTCTCTGTTAGCATCGCAGACCTGATCACAATATCGACGTTCTATCATCGAATGATGAGCAGACATCATTTGCTCGACAGGACCGCTCGCACTGTTGCGGTCGCGATGTTAGATAATAGGCCTCCCGTGAGAACGATGAGTGCACTCCGAGAGAGTAAGAGGAAAAGCTCGCATATGGGGGTGTTTCACTCTCCAATTGTGAGGAAACTGGCGATGGGAAATTCCTGTGAAGAACAATTCAGGACGATGAAGTGTTATCACCTTCAGGAAAGTTTCCGCGTTGCTTTCGTGCCTCCAATAGCTCCAGCAACGGATAGTCGTCTTGGCCCGGTGGCAACAAAGGATCGTCGTCCAGCATAATACCAGGCACGTCAAAATCGTGTGCGCCTATCGTCCATGCGGGGCGTTTCTGGATATTTTCTACCCGTAAGCTTTCACCCTCACAGAACATCGACCCGTCCGGTCGCATGGCACCCAGCCCGTCACTCGCGCCATTGTCAGACGATATGTCCCATGTAGGCAAGTTCTGGGCACATATTTGAGCAAGTCCCAAACATCTGAAATCATGTCTGGGGGAAGTTTATTCCGCCAGACTGGCGCTTGGCCCATTTTCGGGTTCAGGGAAGATGGCGATCAAACGCATCTATTCGTAACGCAGCGCGATGATGGGATCGAGTCGACTGGCGCGGTGGGCGGGGTAAAATCCGAACAGTACGCCCACCATGGTGGACGCCCCGATTGCGACTAGGGCGATTGAAGGATCCACCGAAACGGTAAGACGCGTCACCCCCAAGGTTGGCGCGAGATTCTCCAGTAACAGCGCCATGCTCACACCCAGCGCCAGGCCGATCAATCCGCCGACCGAACACAGCGCCACCGATTCGACCAGGAATTGGTTGCGGATATCACGCCGCCGCGCCCCTACCGCCAGTCGCAAGCCGATCTCCCGGGTACGCTCGGTGACGGAGACCAGCATCACATTCATGATGCCGATTCCTCCCACCATCAGGGTGATCAAGCCCGCAACCGCCAGTAACAAACCCATAACGGTCTCCGTGGCGCGGAAGGCGGTGATGAACTCGGCGAAATTGCGCACCTGGAAGTCGTCCTGTTCGCCCGGATCAATGCCCCTGCGCACGCGCAGAAATTGCTCAAGTTCTTCGGTGGCGTAATTCATGTCTTCGCCGGGGGCGATCTCGACCCAGATTCGCTGGACAGGGTCACGGACTCCGGCGCGGGAATAACCCGCCACGCGGGTGCGAACGGTGGAAATGGGTGCGATGATGATGTCGTCCTGATCTTGACCAAAGCTGGACTGTCCGCGCTCGGTCAGGATGCCGATCACTTCAAAGGGTTGACCGTTAAGACGCACCAACGCGCCGAGCACGCCATCCGAAGGAAACAGCTCATCAACCACGGTCCGGCCAAGAATGGCCACGCGGGAGGAACGGCTTACTTCGGCGACGGAGAAGACCCGGCCTTCCGCTACGCTCCAGTCGCGCACTTCGATATAGTCGGGATGAATGCCTAAAATAGTGCTGGGCCAGTTCACGCCGTCGGCAACGGCGGTGACCGAGCTCTGGATTGTACCTGAAGCGGCGACGATCACATCCAGGTTTTCCCGGATGGCGTCCACATCATCAGAGGAAAAGGGTATGGCCGAACCCGCGCCTCCGCGGCGTCCGCCGCGGTCATTGGAGCCGGACTGGATATTAAGCGTGTTCGATCCCAGCGACGCAATCTGTTCTTGAACAGCCCGGCTGGCGCCTTGAGCCAGCGAGACCGTGATGATTACGGCCATGACGCCGAAAATCACGCCCAGTATGGCCAGAAAACTGCGCAGGGCGTTGACGCGCAGCGCCGTCAGAGCCACGGCGATGGCCGCCAGCGTGTTCATGGGTTTTCCTCCACGATCCTGCCATCACGGAACAGGATACGACGTTCGGCGCGCGCGCCCACCTCCTTTTCATGAGTGACAAGCACGATGGTGATACCGCGGGCAGTAAGTTGGTCGAGAATGTCGAGAACCTCGATGGTGGTCTGACTGTCTAGGGCTCCGGTCGGTTCATCCGCCAGCAGAATGGCGGGTTCACCCGCCAGTGCGCGTGCAATCGCCACGCGTTGTTGCTGACCGCCCGAGAGTTGGGAAGGATGATGATTCATCCGTTCATCAAGACCCACCATCCGCAAACATTCGGCCGCCTTTTCACGGCGTCTGTTCAGGGACAGGCCGCGATAGAGCAGAGGCAACGCTACATTATCGAGGGCCGTGGTGCGGGGCAGTAGATTGAACTGCTGGAATACAAAACCGATCTGCCGGTTGCGAAAATCGGCCAGCTGGTCCGGTGATTTGGCGGACAGCGCCTCACCGGCGATTACTAACTCTCCGGCGCTGGGTCGATCCAGCGCGCCGACCATGTTCATGAAGGTGGATTTGCCTGAGCCAGACGGGCCCATGACAGCCACATATTCACCGGTATTGATTACCGCATCCACCCCATCAAGCGCATGCACGTCTCCACCCCCTGGATGATAGGTGCGGGTCAGCGCCCGGGCCTGGATCAGAGGTGCGCTCATCCCCGGGTTTCACGGACGCGGGTAATGACCCGATCGCCTTCGCGCAGGGTTGAACTGAGCACCTGGGTATACTGACCATCGGAAAGGCCCAGTCCCACAGGCTGTTCCTGCAACTGGCCAGAGGGGGTTTCCACCCACACTGTGTCGCGTCGCACCTGGTTGCGGCGGCTGGAACGTTCCTGCGCCAGCGTGTCATAACGCGCCATCTGCTCGCTGGTGAGAATGTCAGATAGCGCCCGGCGCACCATCGCCTGTGGATTTGGACGATTGCCACCCGGTGCGGACATCTGGGCGCGCATATCCTGGCAAGTTGCGCGCAGGCCCCGCCCGGCGTCGCGACGCTGGTCCTCTGTCCGTTCCCGCTCTTCCGCCAGGCGGTCGC
>RKRX01000161.1 GCA_007571185.1 Oceanicaulis sp. | reverse complement strand
CGGGTCGAATCAGTGAACTATATCGAGTACCACTTCGAAGATCGCGATGTCATCAAGCACGATATGAAAATGCACTTCCCGATCGGCGTTAATGATTTTGTCGCGCCCTGGGCAATTGGCGGCGTACTGGCTGCCAACGCATTTCTGTTGGGTCTGCTGGCCTCCGCGCTGAGCCCGCGCGGCGTGAACAAAATTGTGGATGCTTTCCGCAGGCGGCCATGGGTTTCAGGTCTGTCGGGTCTGGTGATGTTGGCGTTGCTGCCAGTACTGACTCCCACCCTGTTCCTTCTGCTCGTGCTGACCGTGATCGGTATCCCGCTGGCTTTTCTGCTGATCTTCGCCTTGCCGATTATGCTGTTTCTGGCCTTTGTCTTCGGCGGTATCGTGATCGGGGATCTGGCTTTAAACCACACGGGCAAACCTGCCGGTTTCGGCCTGCGGGCGGGGTCTTTCCTGGCGGTGATTGTGGTGATCGCTCTATTGAGCATGACCCCGTTTCTGACCTGGCTGCTCAGCATGATCGTGTTCTGCATCGGTCTGGGGGCATGGACGCTGGCGATTTTCGCCCGCACTGCACCGGTGGAAAACATGCCAGCAGAGGGGAGCTGACAAAAAGTTTACAGGGTGTTACCCTGTTATGAGCCCGGTCAGTTCTGTTAGGTTGGTCGTGTTTTATTTTCCAAACGGCCGTCAGAGCCGGTTTATTTCATGTGGGAGAGTGTCCATGTCCATTCTGAGAGCTGCTTTGGCGGCCAGCGCCGCACTGGTTGTCAGTGCGCCGTCTTTCGCTGATCCCATTCGCCAGACCACGAACAACTGGCGTGATGCTTTCCGCCAGCTGGAGGATGAAGATTGGCCGACGCCAACCCGGGAACGTCGGGCGACAGGCGCCCCAGGTTCCGATTACTGGCAGCAGCAGGTTGATTATCGCATCGACATTGCTCTGGATGAAACCACCAAGATTCTCACTGGTTCTGCAACCGTCACCTACACCAATAATGCGCCCGACACGCTGGATTATCTGTGGTTCCTGATGGATCAAAACCGGTTTCGTGCGGACTCCATTGCGGTCATGACCGAGACTGTGGGCGGAGCGTCGCGCGCCAATGCCCGCACAGGCGCAGCAGCCAGCGTGGAGGGCGTCTCCGCCCGTACCCTGCAACGCGCCAAGGCGCTGGAAGAACGCGGTCATGGCTTTCAGGTGGATGCCGTCACCCATGCCGACGGTTCGCCGCTTGATTACACGATTGTTGACACGCTGATGCGCGTGGACCTGCCTCAGGCGCTGGAGACCGGCGATTCCGTCACGTTTACGATTGACTGGGATCATGTGCTGATCGAGACCGGCGTTGTGGGCGGTCGTTCGGGCTGGGAATGCTTTGAAGACGAGTATGAGGGTGGAGACTGCATCTATCAGGTCGCCCAGTGGTTTCCGCGCGCCGCGGCTTTCACCGACTATGAAGGCTGGCACAACAAGGCTTTTCTGGGCCGGGGCGAGTTCACCCTGGAGTTTGGCGATTATACGGTTGCGATCACCGTGCCGCAGGACTTCATCGTCTCTTCCACCGGCGTGTTGGACAATCCAGATGAGGTTCTGACGCAAACCCAGCGTGAGCGTCTGGCGCAAGCCCGGATCAGTGAGGAACCAATCTTCATCGTGACTCCGCAGGAGGCGCGCACCAATGAGCGTCGGGGCACGCGCTCCACCGCCACCTGGATGTTCTCTGCAGAAAATGTGCGAGATTTCGCCTGGGCGGCGTCGCGCAAATTCATTTGGGATGCTGTCGGCGTTGAACAGGATGGCGGCGAGGAAGCTCCCGATCTTGTCATGGCCATGAGCTTTTACCCCAATGAAGCAGAGCCCATGTGGTCGGCTTGGTCAACCCGCGCAGTTGAACATACCATCGACGTCTATAACGAGTTCTCCTTCCCGTATCCGTACCCGACCGCACAGTCGGTTTCCGGCCCTCAGGGCGGGATGGAATATCCGATGATCACCTTCAATGGCGCCAGCTATGGTCGTCCGGTAATCGGCGAGGAGGGCGAGCTGACCTATTCACTGCGCGCCAAGCGTGGCTTGATAGGTGTGATCATCCATGAGATCGGCCACATTTATTTTCCTATGGTCGTGAACTCGGATGAGCGTCAATGGACCTGGATGGATGAAGGGTTGAACACCTTCCTGCAATTTGAGGCTGAACGGCGCTGGGGCAAGGATTTTCCTGTGCGGCGCGGCGACCCTGAACTGATCGCCAGCTACATGGTTTCCACCAATCAGGTTCCGATCATGACCCAGTCAGATTCCATTCCCCAATTTGGTAATAACGCCTATGGCAAGCCAGCGACCGCCCTGGTGGTGCTGCGCGAAACTGTGCTGGGGCGTGAACTGTTTGATCGAGCTTTCCGTGAATACGCCCAGCGCTGGCGGTTCAAGCGTCCCACTCCCTATGATTTCTTCCGCACTATGGAAGAGAGTTCGGGCGTGGATCTCGATTGGTTTTGGCGGGGCTGGTTCTACTCTACCGACCATGTCGATATTGCAATTACTTCGGTGACCGAGGGCGTTGTAAATACCGAAAACCCTGAGATCGAAAACCCGCTGGAGCGTGCTGGGCATGCCGAGCGCCATCAGTCACTGACCCAGACGCGCAATATCGAAGAGGGTATTGCGTTCTATCAGGATGAGAACCCTGAAGTGCGTGATTTCTACTCCGACAATGACCAGTTCACGGTCACCAAGCGTCAGCGGGAAGAGTATGAGCGTTTGCTTGATGGTGATTTACCGGCCCATGAAGCAGCGGCGCTGGACTATGACGGTTATGTTTACTTCGTGAACCTGGAGAACCAGGGCGGGGTGGTTATGCCGGTAATCCTGAAATTCACTTTTTCTGACGGTGAAACCGAAGAAGTCCGCATTCCCGTCGAGATCTGGCGTTTCAACCCCGAACAGGCGATCTGGCGCTATATTTCTGATAAACAGGTCGTGTCTGTGGAACTGGACCCGCACCGGGAAACCGCTGATGCAGATCGCACGGACAACTATTATCCGCCGCGCATGGAGCCCAGCCGTCTGGAAGTCTATCGCGATACGTCCACGCCGTCTTCCATGATGGACGATATGGACCTGCGTGTTGAACGTGACGGTCTGCGAACTCTGGAACAATAATGTTCAGGATTTCGACCGGGATCGTGGTTCTGGCCACGGTGCTTTGCGTTGCGGCGGGTTCCGCTTTCGGGCACCGGCTCCATGCTGGACTGACGGATGTCACGCTCAATCCGTCTACAGGCGAGCTTGAAGTGGTGCATCGTCTTTACAGCCATGATCTCCACCCCGCGATCGGTTTTCATGGTCTTGATGACAGCGCCCTCTATAAAACCCGCGAAAGTCTCGCGCGCCTGGGTGCGTGGGCGACGCCGCGGTTTTCCATGCGGGTGGAAGGCGGAGAGCC
>RKRX01000068.1 GCA_007571185.1 Oceanicaulis sp. | reverse complement strand
GTCTATGAAGCGCTGGTGCGCCTGGCGCAGGATTTCGCTTCCCGCTATCCGTTGGTGGAAGGTCAGGGCAATTTCGGTAATGTAGATGGCGATGGCGCCGCCGCCATGCGTTACACCGAGGCACGCCTGACTGAAGCCGCCCAGCTGATTTTGCAAGATTATGACTCCGGCACGGTCGATTTCCGGGGAACCTATGACGGTGAAGATGAGGAACCGCTGGTTCTGCCGGCCGCTTTTCCCAATCTTTTGGCGAATGGCTCAGCCGGCATAGCTGTGGGCATGGCCACCAATATCCCGCCTCATAATGCCGCTGAACTGTGTGATGCTGCGCGCCATCTGATAAAGGCGCCGGGTGCGGCCACCGAAACCCTTCTCAATTATGTGCAGGGGCCGGATTTCCCCACGGGCGGGGTGTGTGTGGAAACTCGCGAAAACATTCTCGGAGCCTATAAAACCGGACGGGGCGGCTTTCGGTTACGATCGCGATGGGAAGTGGAAGAGCTGGGCCGAGGGCAGTGGCGGATCATCATCACCGAGATCCCTTATCTGATTCAGAAAGCCAGGTTGATTGAGCGTATTGCAGCCCTGCTTGATCAGAAGAAATTACCGCTTCTGGCTAACGTCATGGATGAGAGCGCCGAAGATGTGCGCGTGGTGCTGGAACCGAAGTCCAAGACTGTGGATCCTGCGCTTCTGATGGAAGCCGTGTTCAGACAGACCGATCTTGAGATACGGTTTGCGTTGAACCTCAACGTGCTTGACCCCGGTGGCGCGCCGCGCGTTGTAGGTTTGAAAGAAGCGCTGCAGATCTGGTTGGAACATCGCCGCGAGGTGGTTGTCCGCCGCTCAACCAGGCGTCTGGAACAGGTGGAAGACCGGTTGGAAGTCTTGTCAGGCTTCATGATCGTCTACCTCAATCTTGATGAGGTGATTCGCATTATCCGGTTTGAGGACCATCCCAAGAGTGAGCTGATCAGAACTTTCTCGCTGACCGAACGTCAGGCCGAAGCAAGCCTGAATATGCGTCTGCGCAGTCTGCACAAGCTCAAAGAGATAGAAATCCGCGATGAGCAGAAGCGGCTGGAAATAGAACGTGACGAGCTTGTGGCGCTGATCGCTGCGCCCGAGCTACAATGGAAAAAAGTCGACGGTGAAATCGCAGATGTGAAAAAACGCTTTGACCCCAAGATCGGGCTAGGCAAGCGCCGCACGACCTTTGCTGATGCGCCAGCCGCTGATCTGGTCGGCGCCATTGAGGAAGCGCTGATCTCCAAGGAGCCTGTCACCGTAGTGCTTTCGTCGATGGGTTGGATCCGGGCGCTCAAAGGCCACACTGACGACCTTTCCCATCTTAAGTACAAAGATGGAGATGAGATCGCGTTCAAGTTGAAAGCGGAGACCGTCGACAAGCTTTTGCTTCTGACCAGCGATGGCCGAGTCTTTACCTTAGATGTGAGCAAGCTGCCAGGGGGGCGCGGTTTTGGTGAACCGGTGCGTCTGAGCATTGATATGGATGAGAATGCTGAACCCGTAGCGCTGCTCAAATACGATGTCGAAAGCAGACTACTGATCGCTTCAACGTCCGGTCATGGCTTCGTAGCGGCGACCAAGGAACTGCTGGCTTCAAGGCGCGCAGGTCGTCAGGTGCTCAATGTGATTGAGGGTCACAAGGCGTCCCTGGCCCTGCCCATGACCGGGGACCGGATTGGCGTGCTAGGTGAAAACGGGAAGCTTCTGGTCTTCGCCGCGGACGAAATCCCTGAAATGGCGCGTGGCAAAGGTGTACGTATGCTGGGAGGTAAAGTGGGCGATATTGCCGACATCACCGTCTTCAAAGCTGATGCAGGATTGGTGCGTACTGATCCGGCCGGGCGCCGGCATCTGGTGGAAGACTGGCGCTATTATGAAGGCAAACGGGCGTCCGCTGGTAAGCGTGCGCCTCGCGGCTTCTCGTCGAAAACGTTTGGCAGGCGATGAGCAAAACTACTTTCATCCCTCTTGGCCCGGGTGCGCAAACTGCGCGGGAGCAGCCTCTGCCGTGATGCTGACAGGTCTCTTTAGTCTTGAGCAGAATCAATCATAAAGCAGTTCGGGCAAAGCCGTGGCCAGCCATGGCGTCAGGGCGACCGCGGTGATCATAAGCAACTGAATTACGACGAAAGGCGCTGCGCCGCGATAAATGGCCGCCGTGGTCACTTCGGGAGGCGCCACTCCACGCAGGTAGAACAAGGCGAAGCCGAAAGGAGGTGTGAGAAAGCTGGTTTGAAGATTCAACGCCATCATCACGCCCAGCCAGACCGGATCAACGCCCATCATCAGCAGAACCGGGGCTACGACAGGAACCACCACAAAAGTGATCTCAATAAAATCGAGAAAAAACCCCAGAAGAAACATCACCAGCATCACCACCGCCAGAGCCCCGAACACGCCTCCCGGTGTCGCTTCCAGCGCCTGACGTATGGTCTGGTCTCCGCCCAGCTCCCGGAAAACCAGCGCAAACAGGCTCGCTCCGATCAGAATGACGAACACCATCGCTGAAATCTGTGCGGTAGAGTGCATAACCGCGTCCAGTACGCCGGACTTCAGCAGGCGATAGAGCGCAGTGAGCGTGCACACACCGGCCAGAGCACACAGCCCGTAGGCCGGTGCAAGTATGACCGGATTGGTATGGGTTCTCAGATCAGCTGCCAGTGTTGAGGCGATGAGCAGCAGCAAGGCCAAAGCCGCGATCAGAACCAGCACTTGCCCGGGCCTTGGGTTATCCTCTGATCCGGCATTGCGATAACCCGCCAGCAGAATGGCGCCCAAGGCGCCGACGCCGGCTGCCTCGGTCGGAGTGGCGAGCCCGCCTAGAATGGAACCCAGAACGGAGATAATCAAGATCAGTGGAGGGATGAGCGCGCTGAATATCTTGCGCCAATTGATCCGACCATCCTTATGTGGAATGGCGGGCGATGTATCGGGATGCACGATTGCGACGCCCACCTGATAGAGCACATAAACGCTCACCAGGAGTAATCCGGGAATCAGCGCTCCGGCGAAGAGGTCGCCAACCGAGATGATGTCGGGGGAGAAAATATCCTGAGCGCGTTGAGCCTGAGCATAAGCCGATGACAGCTGATCGCCTAAAAGTACAAGCACGATGGAGGGCGGGATGATCTGCCCCAGCGTCCCAGCCGCTGCAATGGAGCCTGACGCTAGCGCCGGATCGTAGCCTCGTTTGAGCATAGTGGGCAGAGACAACAACCCCATCGTCACGACCGTCGCGCCCACAATCCCGGTGGAGGCAGCCAACAAAGCCCCTACAACCACAACGGAAATTCCCAGGCCGCCCCGAAAGGATCCGAATAAGGTTCCCATGGCGTCAAGCAGTTCTTCGGCGACGCGGGAACGTTCCAGCATGACGCCCATGAACACAAACAGCGGTACGGCGACCAGGATGGCTTTATCCATCTCCATGATGTTGCCGTATATCCTCTGGGGGAAAGCGCGCAGATGAAAGGGGTCAAACAGGCCCAATGCCAAGCCCAGCAAGGCAAATCCTAGACTGACGCCTGCTAAGGTGAACGCTACGGGAAAGCCGCGCAGCAGGGCCATGAAGACAGTTGCGAACATGACAAAAGGCATAAGGGCGATCAGGATATCCATGGTCGACCTTTATGGTCCATGTTCGGCGTTATCACGACCTGAGGTGAGGGTTTTATGCCCGGACAGGATCAAGGCGGCGCGGCCCGCCAGGGCGGCGCCCTGTGCGATCATGGTGACTGCGAAAACCGGAATGGCGGTTTTGAGCAGAAAGACAAGCGGTAGACCGTCGCTTTCCCGAGATCGTTCCAGAATGCGCCAAGCATCCCCCACATACGGTTTTGAGGTTTCAAGGATAAGCCAGCACATGGGGATGAGGGCGAGATAGACGCCAGCTAAGTTTGTCCAGGCTTTGCCGCGTGCATTGAGCCTGCTGTAGAGAATATCCACGCGCACATGGCCTCCGGTGCAAAGCGTAGCGGCGCTTGAAAACAGAAAAAGCACGGCGTGCAAGTAGATCACGCTTTCTTGCAGTTTTGTCAGCGAAATACCAAAGACATAACGCTGAATCACGATCAGTGCTGTCAAGAGAACAAGCGCCAGGGCCGCCCAGCGGACCATATCGGCCAGCATCATGGAGAGGGCGTCTGTGATCTTTATGGCGCGCTCTAAAAGGTTTGCAAACGATGATGGCAGACCGGTGAACCGACCAATCAGTCCCGAGAAAAGCGGTGCGATAACCAGCGGTGTCATCAGCCAACCCAACCAGCCCAGGGTTTGACCGGTGTAGGCGCCAAAACCGGACAGATTGGCCATTATCCAGTCGCCCACAAGGCCGGCGGTGATACGGTCCCCTGCTAGACCAATCGCCACGAGCGCCAATCCGGTCAACAAGACACGATCACCTGAATTCATGTGATTAACGACCGAGAACCAGTTCACGATTTCGATAGTAGGGCGCCTCTGAGACATTGGCCCAATCCCGGCCAAGACGCCGAGTTTGGCGATAGCTGTCGAATACGGCCCGACTTATGGGATCAGCTGTTGCGGTATCCGCCACTACAGTTTCGGAGATACGGCCAATCTCGCACCAGATATCAGGGGAGAACTCACGCAGTTGAACACCGTGATCGGTGATCAGCGTATGCAGGGCGAGGCCGTTGTTATAGGTGAATTCAGCCAAAGACTGATTGTTCGCAGCCCGGCAAGCCGTGCGAATAATGGTTTGCTGGTCTACGGGCAGAGAATCCCACACTTCCCGGTTCAGGCCCAGGGCCAACGCAGAGCCCGGTTCGTGAAAGCCTGGACCATAGTAATAGGGGGCTTCACGATAAAAACCGAAAGCAAGATCATTCCATGGACCTACCCATTCAGTGGCGTCGATGGCGCCGGACTGAAGAGACGGATAGATTTCACCGCCGGACAAGGCCACGGCCGCCCCGCCCAATTCCCTCAGTACAGCGCCGCCCAAACCCGGGATACGCATGCGCAGACCACGGAAATCTTGCAGCGTATTGATTTCACGCTTGAACCAGCCGCCCATCTGATGACCGGTATTACCAGCCTGGAATGCAATCAGGCCAAATTGGCCGGACAGATTTTCCCATAACTCCTGCCCTCCGCCATACTCGACCCAGCTGATAATCTCGTGCGCGGTCATGCCGAGGGGTACGGCGCAGAAGAAATTGAAGGCCGGGGAGCGCCCTTGCCAGTAATACTCTGCGGCGTGATACATGTCTGCTACGCCGTTGGAGACCGCATCGAAGACTTCAAACGCGCCAACGATTTCGCCTGCGCCATACACTTTGACTTCAAGGGCGCCGCCGGACATCTTGGTGACAAACTGGGCGATGCGCTCTGCTGCGGTTCCCAGTCCGGGAAAGCCTGTAGGCCAAGTGGTGACCATGCGTAGGCGGCGAGTCTGTCTGCGATTGATGGCGGGCGCAGCGGGTGCAGAACCGGTCCTGCCGGATTCCTGTGAACAGGCGGTGGCGGCGCCAGCCGTCATAACGGTGATGCCTGACAGGAAAGTGCGACGATCCATGTTTGAATTCTCCCCTTGATCCGATGCGGGGCGAGATTGCCCTAGAATCGGACGATTGCAAACCTTTTCACCTTAGTGCGTATCCTGCGTATCGGCCAATCTAAGCCAACCGGTTGGCTCAAGTATTTCAAGCGGTTTGTAGCGGGTCTTGTAATCCATTTTCGGACTGCCCTGCACCCAGTAACCCATATAGACATAAGGCAAGCCCTTGATCTTTGCGCGCGCAATATGATCGAGAATCACAAACGCGCCCAAGCTATCCTGACCAAGGGTCGGCTCAAAGAAACTGTAAAGGAGAGACAGACCATCGACGAGACGATCGACCAGTGCGGCCGCAATAAGTGCGCCGGTTTTGTTGCGGTACTCGACAAGCTCGGTATGTACGGCGCCATCTTCGACCATGGATGCAAAGTCAAAAAAGTCCATGCCCGCCATGTCTCCGTCGGGATGACGGTGATTAAGGTAGTGGGTCAACAGGGCGAATTGTTCAGGTGTGGCGTCTGCAGGCTTCGGCAGGCGCAAAAGATGGCTGTTCCGATTGAGAATCTTCCGCTGGGATCGGGACGGCTTGAAATCAGCGACGGGAATGCGGGCTGATTTGCAGGCTGAACACAGCTCGCAGGCAGGGCGGTACAGAATTGATTGCGACCGCCGGAATCCGGCATGGGTGAGAAAATTGTTGAGATAGGCTGACTGATCTTCGGACGCGCACGTAAAAATCTTCCTTTCCATCTCACCATCCAGGTACGGGCACGGTGTTGGTGTGGTCAGGAAGAAGGTCAGCTGTTTGGGGGCAAACGGATAGGTCACGAATACTCCGGTTCAATGGCAAGCTCGCCGGAGTCTACACCGATGCAAGTGAGTGTGAAACTTACAGCGATATGGCGATATACAAGGTAAATGTGATCCAGATCAGAACGGCTAGGGGGGCGCCTGCCCGCACAAAGTCTGCGAACCGATACTTACCAGGTCCCATAACCAGCAGATTGGTCTGGTAACCGATGGGAGTAGCAAAACAAGTATTGGCGGCAAACAGCACTGTCAGGGCGAACAGATGCGGATCCGCACCTACGGAATCCGCCGCAGTGATGGCGATAGGGGTGAACAAGATCGCGGTGGCGTTATTGGATAGCACATTGGTGAGCGCCATAACCAGCAAGAACAGTGCTGAGATGAGCGCCGTCACGCCCAAAGGCGCGAACACTCCCACAACGACATCCGCCAGAAGGGAAGCGCCGCCGCTAGCGTCCATGGCGGCGCCCAGCGCGAAGGCCGAACCAATCAAAAGATAAAGTTTGAGATCAAACGCCCGGGCTGCCTGCCGGATATTAAGGCAGCGGGTGGCGATCATCGCCGCCGCGCCGATGAGCGAGGCTGTCACAATGGGCAGCATCCCGGTTGAAACGGTCAGTACCAGGGCGCCCAGAATGAACCGGGCGACGGATGCCTTGCGTATATCAGGCAGGTCAGAGGTCGCCCAGTCCATCAGCAGAACATCCCGATCCGCCCGCAGGCGACGCATGGCGTCTGCGCCGCCGAACAACAGCAGCACGTCCCCGGACTCAAGCCGGATTTCACCCAGGTGAGCGCGAATCATCCGCGAGCGACGCTGAACGCCCAGGACAATGGCGCCCACAGAATGGCGAAAGCCGATTTGGCGTACAGTGCGGCCATTGAGTCGGGAGCCCGGCGACACCATGGCTTCAGTCAATGCCAGACGTTCGCCTGGCGTGGTGATGTCGGTCGGATCGGTCGATTGCAGCATGCCTTTGACAAACTCGGGGCGGCTAGAGAGCAGTTCCTTGAGTTTCTGGCGTGTTGCGGCGATGATGATCAGATCGCCAGATTGCAGCGCAGTCTCGTCAAAAGGCGGCAGGAAGGAATCCTCACCGCGTTTCACCATACGCACTGTTATGTCGCTCAGTTCGGTGAACATGCCGGCCACGGGAGTCGCGCCAATCATGGGGTGATCCGAGGTGATTTCGATTTGGGCAATGTACTGCTTGCCGTTCGCACTCGGTTTGTCCTCGCTGCCGCCCGCCCGTTCAGGGAGCAACCTGGGCATGACGAAGGCGATATAGAACATGCCCACGGCTGATAATATCAGGCCCGGCACGGCGGGTTCGAAAAAGCTCAACCCCCCCCCTGTGGCGTTCAGCATGGAATCTGAAACCAGGAGATTAGTGGATGAACCGATCAGTGTTGTCATGCCCGCGAAAATGCAAACAAAACTCAGGGGCATCATGAACAGACCGGTGGATCGGCCCATGCGTGTAGCGAGGGCGCCCAATATGGGGATAAACATCACCACCACAGGAGTATTGTTCAGGAAGGCGGAAACTGCGAACACCAGCATGAAGATAACCAGGACGGTCAATTTAGGCCGCACATCAAACATCGCCAGAAGAGACCGGGTAGGACGGTCGAGCGCGCCGGTATGAAAAATGCCCTGACCAATCACCAGCAAGGCCATGATCGTTAAAAGTGCGGGGTTGGAAAACCCGGCGAGCAGTTCCGACGCACCCGGATCGCCTTCGCGACCGAACAGTTCAAAAAACACCAGTGTCGTGCACAGGATAACGACAGACACCAGTTCGAGTGCAAACCGCTCTCGGCAGTAAAACACAATGGCGACGCCAACCCCCAACAGGATGACCCACATGCGCCAGTCTGCCAGCGCCGACATATCTGCCATGCCTTGACCGTCTCCAATCGTGCTCGTCGCACAGGCGCGACAAAAGCCACACGCTAGCATCTCCGGCAGGGGAAGCGAGTGCAAATGGAACCTGCATCATAAAAGCACGAGAAACATTTCCTTGATCAGAGGAATCGACTCTGGATTTATACCCGCTCACTCTTCAACCTGCGGGGCGGATAATTTTGACGCACCAAGGCTGATCATAACGTCAGAACGAAGTAGGAGCACGCTTTTGTTGAGTCAAACTCGGGGTTATCGGGATTGTCTGGGGCGCTTCCCTACGGGGGTCGCTTTGATCTCTCTGAGCGATCAGGGGTGCGCCAGGGCGATGACGGTCAATTCCTTTGTTTCGGTATCACTGGAGCCCCGGTTGATCCTGTGGTCGCTGGATAATAACTGTTCGCACTATAGCCTGTTTCTGAGCGCCAGCCATTTTGCAGTGAATGTCCTGGCCTATGATCAGCAGGGTTTGTCCATAGCCTGTGCGCGCAATAACAATCTAGAGGTTTCTGGTGCGCATTGGCGCATCGCCGCCAACGGCGCGCCACTGGTGGATGGCGCTGTGGCTCATTTTGAATGTACGATGCGCCAGACCATCCCGGCTGGAGATCATCAGATCATTCTAGGTGAGGTCACCGGCTTTGATATGCCGCGGGACGAGGCGTCTCTGGCGTTTGTAAGGTCACAATACGCGGGATTGTAAACAAGGAGGGGTGTCATGATCACCGATGTGAAACGCTTATTGTCTGAGTTTGACGGGATTACCGAATACTGGTCGCCCCGGATCATCGGCCAGGCTAATGATCAATACATAAAGCTCGCCAAACTCAAGGGTGAGTTCATCTGGCATGATCATGCAGCCGAAGATGAGCTCTTCTTTGTTGTCAAGGGCCGGTTGGAGATACGGTATCGCGATCGCTCGGTCATGCTCCAAGAAGGCGACCTTCATGTGACGCCCAAAGGCATCGAGCATTGTCCCGTAGCCGAAGATGAGTGCTGGGTGATGTTGATTGAACCGATCTCCACCCTGCACACAGGTGATGTGGCGGATCCCAGGGCCCGCAGCATCAAAGAACAACTGGCAGACAGCGGGCTGACCGCCAAAGGTGGTTGACATGGCTGTAACGGCGTTTCTGGGACTGGGTGTTATGGGTTATCCCATGGCGGGGCATCTCAGCTCCGAAGGTCATGGGATCCAGGTCTGGAACAGGACAGGCTCCAAAGCCCGGGCTTGGGTTGAGCAGCATCCAGGACAAGCGTGCGCCGATGTGGAAACCGCGGTCTGCAAGGCCGATTTCGTTCTGATGTGCTTGGGCGATGACCCCGATGTGCGCCAGGTTGCGGACCGGATTCTGCCGCATATGAAGCGCGGCGCCACGCTGATTGATCACACAACAGGATCAGCGAAACTGGCGCGCGAGTTGCACGACAAAGCGGCGGCGCTTGGAATCAACTTTGTTGACGCCCCGGTTTCGGGGGGGCAGGTCGGCGCAGAGCAGGGCCAGCTCTCAATCATGTGTGGAGGAGAGCAAGACGCTTTTGATCGGGCTGAACCGATCATGTCCGCCTATGCCAAAACCATCATTCATGCCGGGCCCGCCGGGACTGGGCAGCTCGTAAAGATGGTCAATCAGATTTGTATCGCCGGTCTTGTTCAGGGGTTGTCTGAAGGACTGCATTTCGCAAAGCGCGCCGGACTGGATCCAAAGACCGTGATCGCTGCCATCTCCAAAGGGGCGGCGCAGAGTTGGCAGATGGAAAATCGTTGGCGAACCATGGTGGATAGCTATTTTGATTATGGTTTTTCGGTCAACTGGATGCGCAAGGATCTTCGCATCACCCTTGATGAAGCGCGTGATAATGGCGCGTGTTTACCTGTCACCGCGCTTGTGGATCAGTTCTATGCCGAGGTTCAGGCCATGGATGGGGGGTGCTGGGACACTTCAAGTCTGATCGCACGGCTTGAAAATGCAAATCAGAGTTGATTTGACTCCAGGGCGCCACAGCGCCTGATCGGTGAGCGCTTTGGATTTATTTATGCGTTGAGCCGCTCAGCGGCGCGGACCGCAAAATAGGTCAGCACCCCATCGGCGCCCGCGCGCTTGAACGCCAGAAGGCTTTCCATCATGGCGCGCTCGCCATCAATCCAGCCATTGGCGGCGGCGGCTTCGATCATGGCGTACTCGCCTGAGACCTGAAACGCATACGTGGGCATTCCAAACTCAGTCTTGAGCCGCGCTACAACATCCAGATAGGGCAGGCCAGGTTTGACCATGATCATGTCTGCACCCTCATCAATGTCGAGCGCTGCTTCCCGGAGGGCTTCATCTGTGTTGGCGGGGTCCATCTGGTAAGTCTTCTTGTCGCCTCTGAGCACGGCGGCGCTGCCAATAGCGTTCCGGTACGGGCCATAGAAGACGGAGGCGTACTTGACCGCGTAAGATAAAATTAACGTGTCGGTAAAACCTTGGGAGTCGAGCGCTGCGCGCAGAACGCCAATCCGGCCGTCCATCATATCTGACGGAGCAATCACATCGCACCCGGCGTTCGCTTGCATCAGCGCCTGTGAGCACAATCGCTCCACCGTGGCGTCATTGAGGATAACGCCGCCTTCCAGCAAACCGTCGTGACCGTGATCGGTGAACGGGTCGAGCGCCACATCACAGATAATTCCAATCTCCGGCGCAGCGTCTTTCATGGCCTTGATGACATTAGCCACAAGGCCGTCGGGATTGTCAGCCTCGCGCCCACCTGCATCCTTAAGGCTATCATCAATGTTGGGAAAAATGGCGACAGCCGGAATACCCAAGGCTCTGGCGCGCTTAGCGGCGTTTGCGGCGGCTTTCACTCCGAGTCGCTCAACCCCCGGCATGGAGGGAACAGGTTCTGCGCCATTGGTGCGGTCGGACACCACCACAGTCCAGATCAGATCGTTGGGGGTCAGCATGTTCTCACGCATCAGCCGTCGGGACCAGTCATTTGCACGCATACGACGCATGCGGGTGGTGGGAAAAGCTGTCATTTTAGTTTATCTCGCTTGCAGAACATCAGAGCATATTGCGGCCGTCCGCGATTCAAACCGGGCTTCAACCGGCTTGTGATAGGAGATTTTCCCGTGCATTTCGAGCCAACCGAAGAACAAGTGTTGATTCAAGAAGCCGCCCGCAAGTTTGCCGATGATCGCCTCAAACCTCATGCTGCGGAGTGGGATGAGCAGAAAATATTCCCTGTCGATGTGATGCGTGAAGCTGCTGAAATGGGTTTTGCGGGTATCTACACGCGTGATGATGTAGGCGGCTCTGGCATGGGACGGGTGGATGCGGCGTTGATCTTTGAGCAGCTGTCCCGCGGCTGTGTGTCCACAGCCGCCTTCCTGTCCATCCACAATATGGTCAGCTGGATGATTGATAGCTGGGGCCGTGAAGACCAGCGCCGGCGCTGGTTGCCTGCACTGACCCGTATGGACAAGATCGCGTCTTACTGCCTGACTGAACCGGGGGCGGGTTCTGACGCCGCCTCGCTCCGCACC
>RKRX01000176.1 GCA_007571185.1 Oceanicaulis sp. | reverse complement strand
GGGTATCGGGCTGGGGGGCGGAATGGCAGGGTGCGCTGGCGTGGTCTTCGGGACGTTTTGATGCACGCCTGCAGGGCCGGGCGCTGCTGTTGCACACGGTCTCAGGATATGGCGATGCGGGTGTGGGTTTGAGCCTGGGGCTCAAGCCGCATGAGAATGGCACAGGATTGTCCTTCTCACTGACGCCGGCCTGGGGCCATGCGGGTTCGCTGGGCGGCGGTCTGGGCGGCGGATTACAGCTATGGGGCGATGATCGGATGCGTGCGCCAGGCGTGGGCTCTGAGCGCGGGCTATCACCGCAGATGAGCTGGAACACGGAACTGGGTTACGGGTTCGCGCTGGGCCCGGACGGTCAGGTTCTGCGTTCATATGTGAGCAGCCGCCCCAGGGAATGGCGCGCCGGGCTGGAGGTGATCGGGTTCAGGTGGTGATCGGGCGCCTGATCGCACCGGTCAGCCAATGCTGCTGACACCATAATCCTGTCTACTGAGCTTAACGCGGCGCACCACCCGGCGTTTCCGCCTAACCGAAGTCCTGTGCAACTATGCAAGGTGTGCGCCGGGGATCGACCGCGCTATCCTGTCCGGCTTCGTTGATCACGAAGTGATCATCGAAATTGCGCTGGTTCGGCGGTATCGGGTGCTGCCTGCACGCTGGCCTGATCGCTTCGCCGAGTTTGTCACGTACGCTATCTTGTGCGAACACAAAAGCGCGATAGGGTGCCGATCCTGATTTTTCGCCACGGAGATATGTCTATGTCTGCTCAGGCTCAGGCCTCGGTCAAACGCTTGACTCCACTTGATATCCGGTCTCGCAAATCCGCTGAGCCTATCGTCTCCCTGACTGCATATGACACGCCCATGGCGGCGCTGATGGATCCGTATGTGGACTTTATCCTGGTGGGCGATTCCGTGGGTATGGCGGTTCATGGACTGCCCAACACCGTTCCGGTGACTCTGGAGATGATGATCTTGCATGGTCAGGCGGTCATGCGTGGCTCTAGACGCGCCCTTGTGGTGATTGATATGCCATTCGGCAGTTATGAACGCTCCAAGGAACAGGCGTTCGAAAATTGCGTCCGCGTTCTGAAAGAAACCGGTGCCGGTGCGGTGAAGTTGGAAACCGGCGAGGCCATGGTGGAGACTGTGCGGTACCTTGTGGGTCGCGACATTCCGGTTCTGGCCCATATAGGGCTGCGGCCTCAGGCAGTGCTGGCTGAAGGCGGGTTCAGGACCAAAGGGCGTGATGCAACCAGCTCCGCTCGCGTTCTGGCCGAAGCCAGAGCCATGGATGAAGCTGGCGCTTTCGCCATGGTGGTGGAAGGTGTGGCCGAACCTGTTGCCTGTGAGGTCACTGGACAGGTTTGTGTTCCCACCATCGGCATAGGCGCTTCGGCGACCTGTGATGGTCAGATCCTGGTGGTGCACGATATGCTGGGTTTGTTTGATCAGACCCCAAAATTCGTCAAGCGCTATAGCGATTTTCGGGAGCAGGCCCGGTCCGCCTTTGAAGCCTATGCCGAGGATGTGCGCCGCCGCGCCTTTCCTGGTTCCGAGCATGTCTACGGCGCCAAGACGATCTGATGTCGCAGATAGATATTGCCCAGAGTGATGCGCATCGCTAGGGTTCATGCAAGGAAAACACGGACAGAGTGGAGTATCCTGGTGGTCGACCTTTTCGACGAAGTTGAAGAAGAACTGCGCAACGAGCGCTATAAGGCCCTGCTGCGGCAATGGGGTCCCTGGGTGGGGGGCGCGGCGGCGGCTATCGTGCTCGGAACGGGCTCTTACCAGTTTGTCAGCTGGTCTGGAGGCCGGGTCGCGAATGCTGCTTCGGATCGTTATCAGGACGCAGCCGAGCTGTTTGACGAGGGTGATATGACGGAGGCGGATGCCCGGTTCGCCTCGCTGGCGGAAGATGGCCCGAGCGGTTACGCCGCCCTTGCGCTCATGCGACGCGGTGATATTGCGCTGGAAAACGGTGACCGTTCGGAAGCGGCTCAGTTCTATGCCCAGGCGGCGGAACGCTCTCCTGAGCCTCTGACCGCGGATATAGCCCGCTATCAGGCGGCGCTCGCCCAGTTTGACGAACTGTCCTATGATGATCTTGTCTTACGGCTTGAGCCGTTGGCGGCGGGCGCCGCGCCTATGGGGCTGATGGCGCGGGAATTGATGGCGGCGGCGGCTCTTCGCGATGAACGCTGGGAGGAAGCGGAGCAGCGTTACGACGCCTTGGCGTTAAGCCTTGATTTGCCGCCGGGCTTGAGCCAGCGGATAACAGAAGCGATAGCCTATATTGACCAACGCTCCGCCGCGCCCCCGGTCGCAGCCATCACGGTAGAGGGGGCCGCAACTGAGGACGTTGTAACCGAAGAAGCCGCGACCGAGGACGCTGTGACTGGGGAGGATGGGCGGTGATCGTGCCTCGCAATCTGTTGCTGTTTCTCTTTGTTCTCTCCGTTGGCCTCTTGCTGGCCAGCTGCGGTGCGGGCGATCGTCTGCGCGACATAAATCCGTTCCGGGGCGCAGAGAGCGATGATCTCGATGCGCCTGACCGCGCTGATCGTCGCTCTGTTCTGGAGTTGGGGGAAAGTCTCACGATCAATGCCGACCAGACCGTGATATTGCCGAGGGCCTATAATAATTCGGCCTGGCCACAAGCTGATGGTTATCCCACCCATGCCATGCAACATACTCAGGCGACCGGTCCATTGGATATTGTCTGGCGCAAACGCATCGGGGAAGGCTCTAGTCGTCGGGGCCGGCTGAATGCTCGCCCGGTGATCGCCAATGGTTTGATCTTCACAATCGACGCCTCGGGTCATATTTCTGCACATGATCTTCAGGACGGTGATCGCCAGTGGCGTGTCCAGCTTGATGACGAGACCATGCACGAAGCTGAAGATGGAGGCGTCCTGTCTTTCTTCCGCCGAGATAAACCGGTCATCACCTTTGGCGGCGGCATCGCCTTTGACAGCGGCCGGATTTATGTACATTCGGGCGGTCTGTTTCTGGTGGCGCTGAATGCTGATAATGGGGATGAATTGTGGCGGGCCCGGGCGCTGACGCCGTTCCACTCATCGCCCACTATCGCCGACGGTCGGGTATTTGTATCCACTGATGATAATGAAATGTTGGCTCTGGATGCCGCCAACGGCGAAGTGCTGTGGACTCACCGCTCCATCGCCGAGACGGCACGCCTTCTGACCGCGCCCAGCGTTGCGGTGCTGGGGGAGGTGGCGGTCGCGCCGTACTCGTCGGGTGAAGTGGTGGCGTTGCGGGCTCAGAATGGCGTCGTGCTGTGGTCGGACTCCTTGACCCGTGCGGGGGGGCTGACCCCGCTTTCAGTTATTAACGACATTGCCGCAAGCCCGGTTGTGCTTGGTGATGCGATCTACGCTATGAGCCATTCGGGCACTATGGTCGCCTTTGATCTGCGCACCGGTGAACGAATATGGGAGCAACC
>RKRX01000060.1 GCA_007571185.1 Oceanicaulis sp. | reverse complement strand
TACCCAGGCGG
Source organism: Oceanicaulis sp. (assembly GCA_007571185.1). Classification (GTDB taxonomy): domain Bacteria; phylum Pseudomonadota; class Alphaproteobacteria; order Caulobacterales; family Maricaulaceae; genus Oceanicaulis. Next base: position 3,470 of record RKRX01000060.1, on the reverse strand, counting down.
ATCGTACGATCGTCATCATCGGCCTTGATGGTCAGGGTCTGTTGCACGCCCTGCCCGCCCGAGGCCGTGGTGACCGGCTCATTGAGCGCATCAAGCCGCTCCAGCGCACGCGCCATGTCATCTTCACGCACCAGGCGGACAACCACCTCATCGCCAATAACCGCCGCCGTCCCTGAAAGGAGAACGGGCGGGTTCTGACGCATGGCGCTGCGCATATCATCAGCCAGATTGGACAAACGCTCACGTTTGACTTCGTCCATGTCCACCTGAAACACCAGGTGCGATCCTCCCCGAAGGTCCAGACCCAGGTTGACAGTCTGATGCGGCAGCATGGTCCATATCCCGACCGGTTCGTCATTCGCATTCAGACGAGCATTGTCAGGCACGAAATTGGGCAGGCTGAAAAGCAAGCCGGTCAGGATGACAGCCGTCACCAGCGCAGTCTTCCAAGAATTGAAGTACAACATGGAACTTCCAGGCGACCGAGGAACAAAGAGAGGTCAGATTGCCATCCCCTTGCGCCGGTCGGTTTAGGGGTGTGGTTTCAGGGCTCCGACCCATCTGCGTCGCTGTCATTGACCGGCTCGGTGCGGGCGCGCACTTCCGAGATCATGTGTTTGACCACCTTCACGCGCACGCCTTGGGCCAGTTCCAAGGTGGCTTCAGCATCGCCTACACGGGTAATCTTGCCGATAAAACCTCCAGAAGTGATCACTTCATCACCCTTGCGGAGACCTTCAATCAACTCGCGGTGAGCTTTCACCTTCCGCTGCTGTGGACGAATCAACAGGAAGTAGAAGACCACAAAGATCAGAACAAAGGGGGCAAGCTGCACAAGCAGCTGGCCGCCGCCGCCCGTTGCAGCGGCGAGAAATACGGGGTTGTTCACGGAAAACATGATAACTCCGGGGCGAACCGATATCGGACAGTCGCCAGACTATACCGACGCGCGTGCGAGTTGCAACAGGATGGAGCAGGTGACAGGCGATACACAGCATGGCGAAGATGACGACGGCGTCACCTTAAAACAGACCCTTGACAGTCTCGGTGATCCCGGTTTCGGGGCACGGAATGGTTTTGTCAAATAGGCCGGAATGACGGCCCGTTTCAACCTATCGGACCGGCAGAACCTCCACCGGATTGACTGGGTTGACCCCATGCCGCACTTCGAAATGCACTGCCGGACGGGTCAAGGGGCCGGACACGCCGGCATCGGCGATATGTTGCCCGACAACAACCTGCTGCCCTTCCTGCACGCGCAGCCGGGAATTGAAACCATAGGCGGTGACCCAGTTATCAGTGTGGCGAATCAAAACCAATTTTCCATAACCCTGTAATCCCTCATCGGCATAGACCACCTCGCCAGATGCTGCGGCCAGAACCGGCTGTCCCATGCGTGCGGCAATGCGCACACCATCAATTCGACCCGCAGCGGCAGAGCCATAGTGGTCGAGGATTTCACCCCGAATTGGCCATTGGAAGCGGGGCGCCTCTGCGCTGGAGGCCTGGGATGGCGTACTGACGGGGCGGTGAGACGCCTGCCGGCCTCGTATCGACGGGCGGGCGGTGTCCCCGGCCACGGTACGCGTCTGACCTCGAACAATCAGTTCCTGACCTGGATAGATCGTATACGGCGGCCGTAAATCATTTTCTGATGTCAGGCTGGCCAGCGGCACGCCACAGCGGCGTGCAATAGCGCTCAACGTATCACCTCGCCGGACCGTCACCGATCGACCGCATCTGCTCTGGCCGGATGCGTTGACCGCTCCATCTTGCTCAACAGGGGCCGGAGGGAGCGGCGCACGCGGCGGCGTGCCACATGCGGTGAAGCTCACCACAGCGCCGAGCACTGCAAAACATGCGCGCGCGTTTCGGCATATTGAAGTTTTCATCATGGACACATGATCTGTGAGGATCCCCCAACATTGCCTGTGGGTGTTGACTCTACCCCTCGACTCCGGTCACCGGACGCAGTTGCTCAAACTCACCTAGGCCGCAGCCGCCGGCGTGCATATTTGTTCCGCTGTCAATCACCTGCACAATCTCACCACGGCATATCTGTGAACCATACACCCTGTAGCTGATATAGCTGAAACCGCGTGAAGCGGAGCGGCAACCGCGCGTGACCCGGTTCATATAGGCTTGACCACCGCGCACGGTGAACACCCAGCCCTCTTCATTGTCGGTATGAACATTGTCAATCCAGATGACCGAAAGGCAGTTGCGCGTTTCTCCGGTGAGCTCATAACCCTCAGGCACGAACGGCGCTTTCTCATCCTGCGCCCCGGCGACCATGCCGTTCAGAGTCACAGTTGCGGTCACAGCCGCCAGATATTTGATGAATGTCATAGATTCCTCCTCGATTTGTCGCACAGACCCACATGCTTCGATATTGTGAACGGGAAGGCTATCATGAAATTGGAGTGAAGCGCACGCATGTATGTGGCGCTAGAGCACGCCGGTCTCTGCAGGCGGCAGTGGCGCGAAATGCACATCTGACAGGATGCGTCGGACGATGGCGCCGTTTCCAGACTTTGCGTAACACGTCAAAACCTGGATCGGATCCTTTCGCACCGGAGCCACACACAACCCGCCGGGTTTGAGCTGGTCAAGGAGTGCGACGGGGCATTCGCCGACCGCTGCAGTCATGACAATGCGATCAAATGGCGCCTGTTCAGGCCAGCCTGCCAATCCATCCCCGATACGGGGCACGATATTGCACAGACGCAATTTTTCGAACAGGATCTGCGCTTTCCTGACTAGCGTGCGATGGCGTTCAACCGTGTAGACTCGACGAGACAAGCGCGCCAGCACGGCTGCCTGATAGCCAGACCCGGTTCCGATCTCCAGCACCTTGCACCGATCATGCAGCTCCAGAGCTTGGGTCATCGCCGCCGCCAGGAGGGGTTGGGAAATGATCTGACCGCAATCAATTGGCAGGGGGGTGTTTTCAAAAGCCTGATCAAGAAGATCTGCGGGTACGAAGTGTTCACGCGGAGTACGTTCAATCGCCGCCAGAACCGCGTTGTCCGATATTCCCGCCGAGCGCAGCGCCATAACAAGCTGAATCATGCGGGTGTCGGGCAAACCGGTCATGGAGTTACAGGCGTCCGGGCAAGGTCCGAGCCAGCCGGGTGCGGGCATCATAATTAGTCAGGTCCAGCTGCAGCGGCGTGACCGCGATGCCCTGACCGATCGCCATGTTGGGCAAGGTGAGACTGTTCCAGGAAGCGAGGTCGGTGACGATGCCCTTCGCCTCGCCTTTCATATCGAGGTTGGTGCGACGACCGAATCCGAAGTCCCGGACCATCTGATCGAGGGTCTCGCCGCCCGCTCCGGTGGCGATTTTGATGGCGCCTACGTTCGAGGAACGCCTTATCACCTCTGTCGGTGTCCATGTCTCGGTGGCGTGTGGGGGCGTGTCCTCGAAACGGTGATCCGAGATGTAGATGGCACCGGGTACCACGATC
>RKRX01000007.1 GCA_007571185.1 Oceanicaulis sp. | reverse complement strand
GCGTAAGAATCGGTCGAATGGCGAAGCTCATGCCAGAAAAGGAATTGCGGGTCATTGAAGCCGCAGTCGCTGCTCATCCTGAGGGAATCGGTATCCGGGAGATCGGGAACGAGCTTGAGGGGAGCGTGGTTCGTCGCACCCTTCAGTACCGCCTGAAATACCTCGTGGATGAAGGTCGCCTTGTCAAGGAAAATGACAAGCGCTGGACGAAATACCGGTTGCCGGTTGGCGCAGGCAAGTCTCAGGTCAACACTCTAGCCAAACTGGAAGAAGAACCAGCGGTGGAATGGTCAATTTCCATAGGGGCGGCCGATACTCGGAAATACGTTCGCAGGCCGGTCCAATCTCGCGAGCGTGTAGGATACAAGCGGTCGTTCCTTAACCAATACCGACCAAACGAGACGGCCTATCTTTCCGACCGAGAGCAGGCGTACTTAAACGAGATTGGCGGTTCATCATCGGGTGGACCGTCTGCCGGGGCCCATGCCAAGCAGATACTCAGTCGTCTGTTCATTGATCTATCGTGGAACTCAAGCCGTTTGGAGGGAAATACATACTCCTTGCTCGATGCGAAACGGCTGATCAATTTCGGCAAAGAGGCGGAAGGCAAGGAATGGCGCGAAACACAAATGATCCTGAACCACAAGGACGCAATCGAATTCTTGGCCGGTTCAGCGGATGAGATCGGGTTCAATCGCTGTACGATCCTGAACCTTCATGCGCTGCTTGCAAACAATCTGCTTGCCGACCCGGATACGACGGGTCGTCTCCGCCAGACTGAGATAGGTATTGAAGGATCAGCGTTTCATCCTCTCGAAGCGCCGCAAATGATCGAGGAATGCTTTGATCAGATACTGACCGCAGCCAAGGCTGTTGATAATCCGTTTGAACAAGCGTTTTTCATTATGGCGCACCTATCATATTTACAACCATTCGACAATGTGAACAAACGTGTCTCGCGCCTTGCCGCAAATATACCTCTGATCAAAGCAAATCTGACACCACTTTCTTTCACTGATGTTCCAACGACGACCTATACGGAGGCCATGCTTGGTGTTTACGAGCTGAACCGTATTGATTTCCTCAAGGACGTCTTCATCTGGGCATACAAACGCTCGGCATCACGCTATGCGGCGGTCTGGCAATCACTTGACAAACCGGATCCCTTCCGTTTGAAGTATCGTTCCGCATTGCGCGACATCGTGCGGAACATCGTGCTCGGGCGTTTGGACAGAAAGATGGCATTTGGATGTATCGCCGTCTGGAGCGAACAGAACGTCAATGCCAGCGAACAGGACCAATTCAGACAGATCGCCGAGAGCGAGGTGCTCGGATTGCATGAAGGCAATTTTGCGCGATACCAGATAAAACCGTCACAGTTCAGCGAATGGTGGAAAGTCTGGAAAATCTATCCGCAACAATAGATTACCCGGATATCCTGGCATCGTTTTAACTGATGATTGGAACCACGGGACCACGACGTCGCACAAGGATGGTCGACCGAATTGAGTGACTGGAACGCATTTTCCGAATTTCAACACACGGGCACATTCACGGCGAGACCGCCGGTAGACGTTTCCTTGTATTTATCATTCATGTCTGCGGCAGTCTGGCGCATGGTCTCAATCACCTGGTCGAGTGAAACCTTATACTCCGCATCCCGACTCATCAGGGCCAGGCGTGCGGCGTTGATCGCCTTGATTGCCCCAATGGCGTTGCGTTCGATACAGGGGATTTGCACCAACCCGCCCACCGGATCACAGGTGAGCCCCAGATTGTGCTCCATGGCGATTTCGGCTGCATTCTCAATCTGCCGGTTCGTACCGCCTAGCGCCGAGGCAAGGCCGCCTGCGGCCATGGAGCAGGCCACGCCCACCTCACCTTGACAACCCGCTTCCGCCCCTGAGATGGATGCGTTTTTCTTGTATAGCGCGCCAATAGCGGCTGAGGTCAGAAAAAACCGGGTTATGGCGTCAGGATCTGAACTGCGCCGATGATGACGATCGAAATAACGCAAAACCGCAGGAATAATCCCCGCCGCGCCATTGGTCGGTGCGGTGACCACCTTGCCGCCGGAGGCATTTTCTTCATTAACAGCCATGGCCCATAGATTGACCCATTCCATGGAGGCGAGGGGATCGGTTTCTGCTCGGGCGGCTTCAGCCATCAATTTGTCGCGCATCATTGGCGCTCGGCGCGTGACGCTTAACCCACCCGGCAATCGGCCTTTCTGACGCACGCCGCGTTCGATACAGTTCTCCATGACCCCCGCAACCTTTCTGATCCAACCCAGAATAGCGTCTTCAGCGCGGAAAGCTGTTTCATTGGCCATCATGACCTGAGGAATAGACAGGTTTTCCCGATCACAGATTTCAAGAAGTTCATCGCAGGAACTGAACGGGTAGGGTTCGCCCGTGTGCGCCTCTGCGGCTGAATTGCGGCCTGCTTCAGCCTCATCGATCACAAACCCGCCACCGATAGAGTACCAGGTTTCCCCACGCAGCACCTTACCATAAGTATCGAAAGCGAAAAATTTCATGGCGTTGGAATGGAAAGGCAAACGCTGTTCACCCTTGAACAACAAATCGGTTTCCGGCTCGAACACAATTTTGCACCGATCCAGCAGGTGCAAGCTGTGTTCGGTCTCAATCCGGGTGATGCGGGCGGGCAAAGTGTCTGGATCTGCGGTTTCAGGCGCAACTCCTTCCAGCCCCCACAAAATCGCCTTATCAGTGGCGTGTCCGGAACCGGTCAACGCGAGAGAACCGTAAGCCTCGGCCCGCACCCGGCACACGCTGTCAAGACCGTGTTCGGCCTCCACCCGTTCAAGAAACAAACGTGCGGCCTTCATCGGGCCCACGGTATGAGAGCTAGAGGGCCCGATACCAATCTTGAACAGGTCAAAAACGCCAAAATGCATCAGTCAAGAACCTGAATAGACGGATTCAAAAACCAGAAAATGTGAAAACCATACATTGGAATCACGGTACACGACTCATGGCAAAATCTTCGCTGCACTCGGGCCTGAAAGTGACCGTTCTGGGCTTTTCCACCGCCAAGTGTGAAGGGTTTTCGCCTCCCGTGGCAAAAGAGACGTGTACCATGCAGGACCACTAGCGGTGTTGCGGGACACTTGCCCGTCATCGCCGTCTCGTCAGTCAGGGTCTGCTCCATGAGCACGGCCCCGGTGTTGCTCATGTCTGCGCCTGCCCGAACACCGCCTCAAGCGAAGACGCCTCCAAAAAATTGTCAAGCCATACATCAAGCTCGGTGACAGAAGCCCCGGCAAGCTGGCGTTCCAGCTCATGCGGCAAAGGACCAAACCGACGGGTCAGCAAGCGGAACAAACCTTCGGCCTTACCTTCGGCCCTGCCTTCGGCCTTACCTTCGGCCCTGCCTTTGGCAATCCCTTTGGCGATCCCCTCAGCCTTGCCCCGCTCAATCAATGTTTCTGCGATCGATCCCATAATCGGCTCCCATCTC
>RKRX01000032.1 GCA_007571185.1 Oceanicaulis sp. | reverse complement strand
CGCAAGGTGCTGCGCCAGACCGCGGAACCGATGATGCTTGCGCCTGCGATTGAAGCTTATATACGCGCGCCTTCCCCGGTGATTGTCGCCAAGGCGAATATGAAATCGCGTGTGCACCGCCGGGCTTATATGGATTATGTGGGCGTCAAACGCTATGATGGCGAAGGTCGGGTGATCGGTGAAACCCGGTTTGTGGGTCTGTTCACCGCCGAAGCCTATGATCGGATGGCCCGTGAAGTGCCATTGATCCGCCGCAAGGTGCGTCGTGTGCTCGATAAGGCGGCCAAGGCGCCGGGTTCGTACGCGGCCAAGAAGCTACAAAATATTGTGGAGAACTATCCCCGCGATGAGCTGTTCCAGGCGGCGGAACAGGATCTGCTGGATATCTCGCTGGGCATTCTGCACTTGCATGACCGACCGCGCACCCGACTGTTCATGCGCCGCGACCAGTTTGACCGGTTTGTGTCGTGCCTGCTGTTCGTGCCGCGCGACCGGTACAATTCCAAGGTTCGCGAACTGGCGGGTGAGACGATCCGCGAAGCTTTCAATGGTCGACTGTCCGCCTTCTACCCTAGCTTTGGTGATGCGCCGCTGGCCCGGGTACACCTCATCATCGGTCTGGACCCATTCAACCATCCTGAACCCGACCCCGCCCGGCTTGAACATGAGATTGTGGCGCTGGCGCGCACCTGGGAAGATGAGCTTCAGAACGCCGCCCGCACATCCGGTGACGAGGCTCTGCGCCGTGCTGTTACCCGGTATCTGGAAGGATATTCCGCCGGGTATCGCGAACGGTTCAACCCTGATGAAGCTCTCATTGATGTGGCGCGCATGGAACGACTGGGCGAAACCGGCGCCATGGCGGCCCGGGCCTATCGGCTGAACGGGGATGTGGAAAGCTGTCTACGAGTGAAGCTTTATCTCTGCGGCGAACCCGTGACGCTGTCAGGCGTCATGCCTGTGTTGGAAAATTTGGGTCTGCGCGTGCTGGCTGAGGCGGGTTATCCGGTTCAGCGCACCAGCGATATGGGGGTTGAGACCGTTTGGGTGCACGATTTTGAAGCGTCGGTTGACAGCCTGGAAGTGGAGAAGATCAGCAATCAGGCTGAACCCTTTGAAGACGCGCTGTTGGCGATTCTGGGGGGGCAGGCCGAAGATGACGGCTTCAACAAGCTGATCCTGGGTATCGGAATTGGTTGGCGTCAGGCCGCTTTCCTGCGGACGCTGGCGCGCTATCGTCAGCAAACCGGCTTGGATCCCTCTCAATCTATCCAGGAAGAGGCGCTGGCGGCCAATCCCGAGATTGCCCTGGGGATCATGGAACTGGCGGACATCAAGTTCAGCCCGGCGCTGAATCTGGATATGGATGGGCGCCGTGCGCGAGCCAGGGAATCGGGCAGGGCGCTGCGCTTTTTGCTTGAGCGTGTTGAGAGTCTTGATCACGACCGAGCTCTGCGCAGGATTTTGCGCCTGGTTGAAGCCGTGCTGCGCACCAATTTCTATCAGGTTGACGCCAGCGGCACCCCCAAGTCGCGGATATCGCTAAAAATCTCTAGCCGCGATGTGCCCGAGCTGCCCGAACCCAAACCCTATCGTGAGATTTTCGTCTGGAGCCCGCGTGTGGAAGGCGTACATATCCGTTTCGGTCCGGTAGCGCGCGGAGGGTTACGTTGGTCGGACCGCCGGGAAGACTTCCGCACCGAGGTTCTTGGCCTTGTGAAAGCCCAACAGGTCAAGAACGCGGTCATCGTGCCGGTGGGTTCCAAGGGCGGATTCTATCCCAAACAACTGCCGGCGCGTGAGGATCGCGATGCCTGGCTTGCCGAAGGCCAGGAAGCTTACAGAGTGTTCCTACGCGGTCTGCTCGACCTCACCGACAACCTGGTTGAGGATCAGGTCAAGCGCCCCGACAATGTGGTGTGTTGGGATGATGAGGATCCCTACTTCGTGGTGGCTGCCGACAAGGGCACGGCAACTTTTTCCGATCTCGCCAACACCGTGGCTGAGAAAGAGTATGATTTCTGGCTCGGAGATGCGTTCGCCTCGGGGGGCTCGGCCGGTTATGACCATAAGAAGATGGGGATTACTGCACGCGGCGGCTGGGTGAGCGTCCAACGTCATTTCCGCGAGATGGGAAAGGATATCCAGAACGACCCCTTCACCGTGGTCGGGGTGGGCGATATGTCCGGGGACGTATTCGGCAACGGCATGCTGCTGTCCAGGCAGATCAAGCTGGTGGCTGCTTTCGACCACCGTGACATTTTCATCGACCCCGACCCGGTTGATCCCGAGCGCACCTGGAAAGAGCGCAAGCGTCTGTTTGAATTGGGCCGCTCTAGTTGGCGGAATTACGACGCTTCTCTGATCTCCTCGGGGGGCGGCATTTTCTCACGCAGCGCCAAGTCCATCACGCTGACCGCTGAGATCCAGGCGCTGACCGGTCTGACAGACAGCGCCGTCTCACCCGGTCAGCTCATCTGTGCCTTGCTCAAGGCGCATACGGAATTGTTGTGGTTTGGCGGGATCGGCACTTATGTCAAGGCGACCGATGAGCAGAACTATCAGGTAGGCGATAGGGCCAATGACTCCCTGCGCATTGATGCGTCCGAACTTAAAGCCAAGATTATTGGTGAGGGCGCCAATCTGGGCATGACCCAGGCAGGCCGGATTGAGTTTGCGCGCAAAGGCGGGCGGGTCAACGCTGATTTCGTGGACAACTCCGCCGGCGTGGATAGTTCCGATCACGAAGTGAACATTAAAATTCTGCTCAATCCCATAGTGCGTGAAGGCGCTATGCAGCTTGAAGATCGCAATACGCTGCTTGAAGAGATGACTGACACCGTTGCGGCCCACGTTCTGGCGCACAATTATGACCAGACCTTGGCATTGACTATTTCACGCGAACATGCGGCGGCCGACCTGGACGTTCATGAACGGATGATGGCGCAGCTTGAGCGCGATGGTCGTCTGGATCGCAAGGTGGAAGGCTTGCCTTCCTCCGAACATATCCGTGAACTCAGACAACAGGGCCAGGGTCTGACCCGTCCCGAGATCGCCGTGCTAATCAGTTATGCCAAAATCACCCTGTTTGATGCGCTGGTGGCATGCTCGGTTCCTGATGATGCACATTTTGAGCAGTCCCTGGTCGCTTACTTTCCCGGTAAGCTAGAAAGGTTTTCCGACGCTATGCGCAGCCATCGCCTGAAGCGAGAGATCATCGCCACGTGTCTGGCCAACGACATGGTCAATTTGGGTGGGCCGACCCTGGTGCATCGCGCCAAAGAAAGCACGGGTGCGGATGTGAATGCGATTGCGCGGGCGTTTGAGGCGGGTCGGAATATTTTTCGCTTCAAGACCTATACTGATCGCATCAATGCGCTGGATAATCTGGCGCCCGCAAGCGTGCAGACGGTTCTGCATGATGAGATGATCCGCCTGTTGCGGCGCCAGACTCACTGGCTGGCGCGGCGCAGCTTGGGCTGGGAGTCTGCGTCCATCACCGATGTGATCAATGCTTATCAGCCGGGGGTGGATGTGCTCAAACCGCTGGTGACCGAGATTGCCAGCCCGTTTGACCTTACAGGCGTCAAGACCCGTTTCGACAGTTATGTGGAAGCCGGAGCGCCTGAAAATATCGCCCGGGATGTGGCGCGTCTGCGTCCGTTGACCTCATCATCGGATGTGATAGACTTGGCGCAGGAGGCAAGGTGGCCCTTGGCGGCGACGGCGCAGCTTTATCACACGGTTGGTGCGCGCTTCATGTTTGATCGTTTGCGGGCGTGGGGCAATCAGCTGTCCCCGGATATGCATTGGGATCGTCTGGTCATGCGGCGTTTGATTGAAGATCTGTACGGCAGCCAGTACAGCCTCTGCTCTGCCGCGATAGCCTTCGCCAAAGCGCAAGGCGGGGATATGCTCCCGGACCGGGAGGGCGCTGCGGCGGACTGGGCTGAAGCGCTGGTGTCGTCATGGAACGTCCAGAACGAACGTGAGGTGCACCGGGCTGATCGTTCGCTGGAAGAGGTTTGCGTCACAGGCGGTTGGACCCTGTCCAAGATAGCGATCTGCTCCACCTATCTACGTGACTTGGCTGCGGTTCTTGGTCAGGACCGGATCGGGGGAGCGGGGAATTAGAGCCAACCGCTTTTGCGGGCGATTTGGAATGCCTCAATGCGGTTGACGACGCCGAGTTTCTCGATGGTGTTCACTAGATGGACACCTCTAAAAACCCAACACCTGTGCTCAATGCTCATCCATTTCGAGGGTCGGAGGCTAGAAAAACAAAGACTTAGCAGTGACCTCACATGAACCGCTCACCCAAAATCGGGGTTTCTGCTAAACTGATGTTCAGAGTGAACGCGGAGTAAGGCGACGCGGGTCTTCGTGAACCGAGGGCTGAAAACCTAGGGCAGTTTGATCTTTTTGATCTTTCTAATCTCCGCTCCGCCGGTTGGGATTACGGATATCGTCGCCAAAGAAGATTGCGTTCATGAACAGTTTGGCCGTGCCGCGAAAATAGGCGCGATAATAGGGCGGGTCTGCGAAAAGAATCACCGCGCCTGCGCCCTGTCGCTCAGCGAAGACCGCGCCGGTTCCCGCCATGGCCTCACGCAGTTCGCGATTGGCGTAACCCGATTGCAGCGGATCGCCCTCAGCATAGCGCACAGGCAGGGCGAAAGGGTTATCCTCGCTGTCAAAGGCCAGTGATCCGATACGCTGGATGGGAAGTTTTCCATCGCGATATCCGAAACCCAGAGGATGGGTTATATCCAGATCAGTCCCGAAGATTGCACCGGAAATGTACATTTCAGCATCCCATCGGGACATGCCTTCATAGGCGGGTGCGGTGGCGCTGTCGGCGGCTTCGGTCTCGTGTTCCACCACGGTAGCGGTGGCGATTTCGTTATCGATCAGCCAGTTTGATCCGCCACGCACGCCGATTGCGACGCCGCCCGTACGTACCCAGCTTTGCAAGCGTTCCGCGAAGCCCTCATCAACCCGACTATAGGATCCGCCGGGCAAAACGATATGAGTGTAACGTTCAAGATCGGCGCGGCCAAGGGTGTCCAGATCGATCATGGTGACCGGCATGTGCATGTCATGGTCGAGCAGGTGCCAGATTTCACCAGTATCATTCATGCTGACGCCCCGGCCCGTCACGACAAGGATTTCAGGGCGTTCCACATTGCTCAGCGCAAATCCACCCAGATCAGAACCGCGTTTGGTATGCGAGCTGGTGGCGGCATGAATCCACACGCCATCCTCGCGCGCGGCGCGCTCCATCAGGGCGTGAATGTCTTCGGCAGGGAGAGGTTGTCGCTGCACTGGCGCCACAATGGCGCCGCGACCGGTTTGCACTTCGCCACGGGCGGATTGAAGACTGACTTCATCAGGCAGAACCCGGGCGGTCACGCCTTCATCAAGCAGGCGGTAAAGGGCGCGAGGGGCATAATAACTGTCCCACTCCATCACATAGGCAATTTGCGAGCGGTCCGGCGCCGGGGTGGAAATGTCAAAACCGGTCACGCGATCACCGATGATCCGGTCACGGTACTGACCACCGCGCAACTCGGCATAGTCCAGGTCATAAGCCAGAGGCTGGGTCCATCCCGATACGTCATAGAACTCGACCTTATCGGTGATGATGCGGGTTTCAAACAGCCCGCGCACCAGCCGATACTGGTCCTGACGCATGGGCACGATGAAGGCCTGTCCGGGTTCAAACAGGTGTCCGTTCCGGGTCAGCGGCTGCGCCAGCTCGTATACCTCCAGATCATGAGTGGCGAGCATGGTCATGAAATCAGCCAGGCGTCCTCGATCAGAAGAGCTAAAGACGTAGCCGCGGATCGGATCAGCAAGGGCCATCTGGCGGCTTTCATCGAAAAAGTCTTGCATGTGCGCGTGCAGACGCACCCGGCTCTCCTGCCCGGCGCGAATCAAGGCGAGGGCAGCGCGAGCCTGCTGCCCCACCTTATCATCATAGCGCAGGATTCCGTAATCGGTTTGCTGGATCAGGCCTCTGACGGAGCTTTGCTCGAACAGATAAGGCACTGACCCCAGAAGTCCGGGGTAGCTGGAACCGTAGCCGAGATAGAAATCGTCAAAGACCTCGGAGGTGACAAACAACGCGCCCTCACTGTCCAACTGGTCATTGAGGTGGGTGTTCATGTCCAGGTTGAGCTGAAGCCCAGCCTGGCTCAGTAGCGGGTGCAGGCCTTCATGTGGTCCCGGTGAGAAGAAGAAGGTGGAGTTAGGGCCCATCTCATGGAGATCTGCGGCGATATTGGGCCGCCATTCATGGGTGCTCTTCACCAGCGCCTGGGACTCGGGTTGAGTGACCGGGATCCACTGGCGATTGAGGTCGAACCAGTAATGGTTGGTTCGGCCCCATGGCCAATCATGATAGTGCTCACGGTGCTGGGGATCAGCCACCGGAGCCTGGGCGTGATGTAGATTGGTCCATTCGGCAAACCGGTTAGCACCGTCAGGATTGATCATCACAATCTGGTGAACCACGACCTCTTCAAGCAATGCCTCGATCTGTGAACCCTGAGCTGCGGCCAGATGATAGAGCACCAGGGGTGCGGAATCATAACCAGATGCTTCTGATCCATGCACACCGTGGGTCAGTTGAATGATGACAGGGTGGTCGTCAGGTGCGGGGCTAGATTCGGCCTTGCTCAAGGTGTGTTGTGTGCTGCGTATCTCTTCCAGGCGGGCTTGATTGCGGGGTGAGGTGGTCGTCACGCGCAGGATGGGTCGGCCGAAGTGGCTGTGCCCGATAATTTCGACGCTGACTCGATCAGAGACTGCTGCTACCGCCTGTATATAGGCGGTGTGCATGTCCGGGGTGAAAATGATCTGACCGAGCTGGAAACCCAGGACATCCTCGGGCTTAGGGATGGCGCTGTCATATTGTGCGCCCTGATCAAGCAGCTCCTCAATGGGCTTGGGATCATAGTCGTACGCGGGAGCCATATCCGCAACGGGCAGGATAAGAGCGACAGATAGGACAAGTGTACGCAGCATCGGGACCGGACCTTGCTGATTGTTGTTATCTATGCGTGACGGTAAGCACCCCGGCGGTCGGGTCAAGCATGGCCTGTACGCGCGAATGTCTTATCATCACTGTCCATGGTACATGTCCCTTGGCCACAAAAGGCGAAAATCGCCTTCCCACTCGGCGATGGAAATGTCTAGAACGGTCACTCTCAAAAGCTTGATCACAGGGAGGATTTTGCCATGAGTCGTGTACCGTGATCACTGTTACAAGCCCTATGATGGCTGGAAGTCCATTCCAACCCCGGGAAATATCCATGATCAAGAAAAATGTCCGGCGCGTCCTGACCGCTTCCATGTTCGTACTGATGGCGGGTGCGGGGTTGGCGCTGGAGATGGAAACCGAACCCGAAACGACACTAGACACAGTGGTGGTCACCGGCCAACGCGCCCCCCAGGCTCGGTCTGAAACTACGTTGGCGGTATCGGTCATGGATCAGGATGAACTGACGTTCATTGGCGCCCAGCATGTGAGTGAAGTGCTGAATCGTCTTCCGGGCGTGAATCTGCATCGCGGCAATGGCGCTGAACACTTGACCGCCATTCGCTCTCCTGTATTGACGGGTGGAGCCGGGGCAGGCAGCTTCCTCTACCTAGAGGATGGCGTGCCGCTGCGCGCGGCGGGCTTTGCCAATGTCAACGGTCTGTTTGAAGCCATAGATGATCTGGCGGGAAGGGTTGAGGTTGGACGCGGGCCGGGGTCTGCGACCTACGGATCAAATGCCCTTCATGGTCTGGTCAATGTGCTCACGCCTGATCCCCTGTCGGTGAACTCGCTCGTTGAAATTGAGACAGGTTCCTATGGCCGTGCCCGTCTACGTGCGCAGGGAGGTGGAAGAACCCGTTTCGGTGCAGGTCTGATCGGGGTATCTTTGCGCCATGAAGATGGCTGGCGGGATGACGCCTCCATGAATCGTATGGCCTTTCAGACGCGACTCGATGGCGAGGCCGAACGCACGAGGTGGTCCCTGCGTCTGTCTGCGGTAGATTTACAGCAGGAAACAGCCACTTTCGTACGCGGGTTTGAGGCTTATGAAAATAAGGATGCATCCCGCCTGAACACCGACCCTGAAGCGTTTCGCAATGCCTATGCGCTTCGTGGCGCTTTACATCTGGAACGCGCTTTCTCGGAGCGAATAACGGGTCGCGCTGTGGTCTACGGACGCAGTAACTCCATGGAGTTCCGTCTGCACTTCCTGCCATCAGAAGCTCTGGAGGAAACCTCCCATACCAGCCTGGGTATCTTGTCCAGTCTGACATGGGCGCAGGATCGTACCAATCTTGCGGTCGGCGTGGACATGGAATTCACTGAGGGTAAACTTTATGAGTTCCAAACGCGACCGACTCTGGGCAGTTTCGTGCAGGGCGTGCACTATGACTACGTCGTATGGTCCACCGTGGCGGCGGTGTTCGTGCAGGGTGCGCATCAGTTGAACCCGCGCCTGCGTATGGAATCGGGTGTACGCTTGGAACACACACGCTATACGTATGATAACACTACGGCGAATGGAGCGGTGGGACGCTATCTGCGTCTGGCCGATCGCAATGACAGTTTCACCACTTTTGCGCCCCATGCCGGACTGATCTTTCAGATTTCGGACATGACGGCTCTTTTCGCGCGTGCTGCACGGGGCGTGCGAGCGCCGCAGACCGCAGAACTCTATCGCCTCCAGCCAGGTCAGGAGATTAATAGGATCAACCCTGAAACTCTGGATAGTTTTGAAACCGGTCTGCGCCGGGGATTTGGCGACCGGGCTGACCTTGAGCTGACCGGTTTTGTAATGAGCAAGCAGAATGTGTTTTTCCGGGATGCTAATGGAATCAATGTCACCGATGGCGAAACCCGCCATCATGGTGCGGAGCTTGAAGGTCAGCTGCGACTGGTTGAATGGGCAAGTCTGGATGGCGCGCTAAGCTGGGCAGTGCACGAATACGGGTTTGACCGCCCGGTGAGCAACATCTCTGAGACCATTGTCGATGGCGCGCGTATTGATACTGCACCGGAATGGTTAAGCAATTTGCGCTTGAACTGGGTTTTGACCGATGATGTCCGACTTCAAGCCGAATGGGTGCATGTGAGTGATCACTACGTCAATGCCGCCAATACGGCCAAATACGATGGTCATGACCTGGTCAATCTGAGAACGAACTGGATGATCGCAGATCGCATCACAGTCTTCGGCTCGATTCGCAATGTATTTGATCAACGCTATGCAGAGCGCGCCGACTTTGCTTTCGGATCCTACCGGTATTTCCCTGGAGAACCCCGCACTTTGTATGTGGGTATGCGTTTGACGAACGAGGTTGAGTAAGCTTTTCAACGTTCAAGGGTATCAATGTGATAACGACGGGATGCAATTTTTCATCGTCGCGGTATACCGTAGCGCAATAGATCTGTTTTCATAACGAGGGCATGATGCAACTCACCATGATGAAGTCTAAACTTCACCGCGCTGCGGTGACACAGGCTGATCTTCACTATGAAGGCTCGATCTCCGTGGATCAGGATTTGCTGGATGCTGCCGGCATCCTGATCAATGAGCAAGTTGATGTGCTCAATATCAATAATGGTCAGCGGTTCACCACCTATGCCATCCCGGCGCCGCGTGGCTCGAAAGCCTTTGGTGTCAATGGTGCGGCCGCTCGTCTGGCCCAACCTGGCGACCGCATTATCGTGGTGGCCTATGCCGGTATGGATGTCCAAGTGGCGCAACAGTTCACACCCACCGTGCTGCTGCTCGATGAAAACAATGATGTTTTGGACGCCGGGGAAACCTCAGGCGCCGGGCTCGATATTACGTGATCCTCAAAGACGGTTGGGACATGAGCGACTTTGAAGGTTACACTATCACCGAACTGGAAGTAGGACAATCTGCCGAGATCACGCGTCTGGTGAATGAGGATATTATCCAAAAGTTTGCCGAGGTGTCGGGGGATTGCAATCCGCTGCACATGGACGAGGCTTATGCCGCCCGCTCGCCGTTTCGGGGACGTATCGCCCATGGTGCGCTGGTGGCGAGTTTTGTTTCCTGTGTACTGGGCAATTACCTGCCCGGCCGGGGCACGGTATTTGCTGGCATGAACATACAGTTTGAGCGCCCGGTCCGGATCGGTGATACCGTAACTGTACGCGCCACCGTCACCGGGGTGGATATGAAGACGCGACGGGTGAAACTGGCCTGCGTGTGTGAAGTGGACGGGAGTATCTGCATGAAGGCTGATGCGGAAGTTATTGTGCGCAGACGCTGCAATAGCAGGGCGGTTTAGGACGCGTGCCGGTTTGTCACGGTTATACAGATTTGTCCGAAGTGTCCTCCGGTGCAGTAGCGGCATTGGGCAATTTCGATGGTGTACATCACGGCCATAGGGCTGTGATCAAAACCGCCTGTGAGTTCGCGCGAGTGTTGGGTGCTCACTGTACCGCCGCGGTCTTCAGCCCGCATCCTCGTCGGGTGTTTACACCCAACGCCCCGCCTTTTGCGTTGATGAGCGAGATGCAGCGGGTGCGCGCGCTCAAAGTCGCTGGCGCAACGACAGTGCTCCGCCTCCCTTTTGACAGGAATCTGGCGGTCATGTCTCCCGAAGCTTTCATGCGGGATGTACTGGTCTGGAAGCTAGGACTGAAAGGTGTTGTCACCGGAGCCGATTTCTGCTTTGGCAAAGGTAGGATCGGAGATGTGGACACGTTGACCGCATTGGGCGAGACCTATGGTGTAGCGGTGCGGGTGGCCGCTGCAGTCAATTTAGATTTTGCGGGCGAGAAAATCTCCTCCACCACGGTGCGCGAAGCGCTACGGCGAGGGGATGTGCGAACTGCGGCGAGGCTGATGGGCCGACCGTTCTCGATCGAAGGCGTGGTGGTTCATGGCGATCAACGTGGACGCCTTTTGGGCTTTCCTACCGCCAACATTGCTCTGGGTGCATATCTGCGACCCAGATTTGGTGTTTATGCCGTGAATGTGCACCTGCCTGATGGCGGTATTGCGCCTGGCGTCGCCAATCTGGGTTCCCGCCCCACTGTTGATGGGACAAAAGCATGCCTGGAGGTGCATTTGTTCGATTTTGAGGGTGATCTCTACAGTCAGACCTTGGAAGTGGATATGCTCGCCTTTCTCCGACCAGAACAGAAATTTGACGGGCTTGATGCGTTAAAAGCCCAGATCGTCAGGGACGGTATCGAGGCACGGCAATTTCTGAGTTCTAGTCTACCCGTTTGAAAAAGTGCACCGCGGTATCGCCTACCTCCAGCGTATCGAGTAGTTCCCAACCCTCCGCGGTCACCTCAACACTTTTGTGTTCCTCCAGTACAGCGACAGCGTTATTCTTGACCCAAGCGTCTTCGATCAGTTTGGAAAACACCCGATCGCCCAACGCTTTCCCGTAAGGCGGATCAAGAAAGACCAGATCAAAAGGCGCACCAATCTTTTCCGACTTCGGGCCCAGACTGATGGCGCTACGGCGATACAGCCTAGTATAATTGGATAATTGCAGCGTGTCCACGTTGGAGCGGATTGCGTCATGGGCGGCCGCATCGGTATCCACAAACAGGGCGAATGCAGCGCCGCGGCTGATCGCTTCAAGCCCCAGAGCGCCCGATCCAGCGAACAGGTCGATAACCCGTAGCCCATCAAGCCTTACTCCCCAGGGAGCGTGGATGAGTTTGTTGAATATGCTTTCCCGAATTCGGTCAGTGGTGGGGCGAGTCATGTCACCTCTGGGTGCATGGATGAGGCGACCCTTATGAATACCGGCGATGATCCTCATCACGTCGACTCATCGGGTCTGGTTCTGGTTTTTGGTATGCTCACATGTCTAGCGGGGGTGATGACCTTGCCGGACTTGACGGG
>RKRX01000217.1 GCA_007571185.1 Oceanicaulis sp. | reverse complement strand
CAGGTTCTACGGACACTGTCAGGGTGGTGGCTGCGATTGCTGCAGTGTTCTTCCTGATTGTGGACTGGGTCATCGGCGTGGTGGTGTCGTTCCTCCTCGGTTTTGGAGGCTGATCGCATGTCTGCGGAGTGGTATATCGTTCACGCTTATTCCAATTTCGAAAAGAAGGTGGCTGAGGCAATTCGGGCCGATGCGATTCGTGAGGGGCTTGAGGATAAGTTCGAGGAGGTGCTCGTACCGACCGAGGAAGTTGTGGAGGTGAGACGTGGTCGCAAGGTCAACGCGGAGCGTAAATACTTTCCCGGCTATGTGCTCGTAAAGATGGACATGACCGACGAGGCCTACCACCTTGTCAAGAACAATTCGCGCGTTACCGGTTTTCTGGGTTCGGGCCGTCGTCCGACCCCGGTGCCTGAGAGTGAAGTGCGCCGCATAATGGGGCAAATGGAGGAGGATGCCGAGCGTCCGCGTCCGACTGTGACCTACGAAGTTGGTGAGACTGTGCGTGTGGTTGACGGTCACTTCCAGAGCTTCAATGGTCTGGTGGAAGAGGTTGACTATGAAAAAGGCATCCTTAAGGTTGCCATCAACATTTTCGGTCGGGCAACCCCGGTCGAACTGAAATACGTCCAGGTTGAGAAGATAACCTAGGCGTCGTGCAGGCGCGGGAGATTGCGACAAGAGCTCATGTCGCAATTGCACCGCGCTTTCTTTGGGATCGGGTCGTTCTTGTCGGCGCGACTCATGGTGCAATTCTCGCGTGCTTTGAAGGTGTGTTTGGGAGGACAGGGGTCATGGCGAAGAAAATCGCAGGTTACATCAATCTGCAGGTTCCCGCTGGCGCAGCCAACCCATCGCCGCCAATCGGTCCGGCGCTGGGTCAGCGCGGTGTGAATATTATGGAGTTTTGCAAAGCGTTTAATGCCAAGACCCAACAGGTGGAAAAGGGAATGCCGCTCCCGACAACCATCACGGTTTATCAGGACAAGTCGTTCACCTTCATCACAAAGACTGCTCCTGCGAGTTTTTACTTAAAGAAGGCAGCAAAGATTGAGAAAGGATCCGGCGAGACAGGCAAGTCTGCGCCGGTCGCTGTAGTGACCAGGGCTCAGTGTCGTGAGATCGCAGAGGCGAAAATGAAAGATCTGAACGCTAATGACCTTGATGCTGCGGTCAGGATCATCGAGGGTTCCGCGCGTTCCATGGGACTGAGGGTGGCGGAGTAGACATGGCTGGAATCGCAAGGCGCGTCGCTGCAGGCCGTGAGGGTCTTGATCGTGACAGGCTGCACACCGTTGTCGAAGCGGTGAAGTTGGTCAAGGCGCGCGCAACTGCAAAGTTTGACGAAACCGTAGAAGTGGCTGTGAACCTGGGCGTTGACCCTCGTCACGCAGATCAGATGGTGCGTGGCGTAGCCAATCTGCCCAACGGCAGCGGTCGTTCGGTGCGTGTCGCTGTGTTCGCTCGTGGTGCGAAGGCTGAGGAAGCTACCGCTGCGGGTGCTGAAATTGTGGGCGCCGAAGACCTGGCGGAGCGGATCCAGGGTGGCGAGATCAACTTTGACAAAGTGATCGCTACTCCTGATATGATGCCGTTGGTCGGTCGCTTGGGTAAAGTTCTGGGTCCGCGCGGCATGATGCCAAACCCAAAAGTGGGTACCGTAACCATGGACGTGACCAAGGCAATCAATGACTCCAAGGGAGGGGCTGTTGAATTCCGCGCCGAAAAAGCTGGTGTCGTGCACTGCGGCGTAGGCAAGGTTTCCTTTTCCGAGCATGCTATCGCCGAAAATGTCAACGCATTGTTGGAGGCGCTCATGCAAGCCAAACCTTCGGGCGCCAAGGGTCAGTATGTCAGGCGCATCGCGATCAGTTCCACCATGGGGCCGGGCGTGAAAGTTGATACCGCTGAGGCGGTTGTGTCGACGGAGCAGGGTTAGCCTGTCGTTCCGTCATTGAGTTTCCAGCATGGTGGTTCGCCATTGTGATGGATGTCTGGCCGGAGAAGACGCCGTGCGGCGAACTATCCGGGCCACCTGTCCAAGATCCCGGGGGAGGCTTCCGCCTCTTAATTCAACGACCCCGGAGGAGACAGAGCGACAATCGTATTCTCCCCGGTTCTTGGGGAGATCGGTTTGAGCCCTGGGACAGACCATTGTCGGAAGGTGGCTTGATCCGATGGGGTGATGGCTTTCTGACGACGGCTTGAGCGAGCCGTCCGCATGGATGGCTCAGAAAGGGAGACCGCAATGGATCGTGCGACCAAAGAGGCGACGGTTGCAGAGCTTTCGCAAATCTTCGAAAGTGCTGGATCTGTCGTGTTGGCGAGGCATTCCGGCCTTGCCGTTGCTGAAATGACCAAGCTGCGTGGTGATCTGCGTGAGGCGGGCGGCAGGTTGAAAGTTGTCCGTAACCGTTTGGCCAGGATCGCCCTGAAGGGGCGGAAGGGTGAAAGCGCCTCGGACATGTTCGAAGGTCCGATCGCAATCGCTTACTCTGAGGACTTCACCGCCGCGCCGAAGGTTGTTGTTGCGTACGCCAAGTCGAACGACAAGTTTGAATTGGTGGGCGGCTTCATGGAAGAGGAATTGCTTGACGCCAAGGGTGTTGAAGCGCTCTCCGCGATGCCGTCCCGCGAGGAACTCATTGGCGCCATTGCGGGTCGTCTTCTGGGTCAGGCTGGCGAGATCGTCGCGCGCATCAATGCGCCGGGCGTCACGTTGGCGGGCCAGATCGACGTTATCTGCGAGCGAGCCGCAGCTTGATCGTCTCTGCACATCGAACCGATGCCCTGATTTATGAGAGGAAACTGAACCATGGCTGATGATGCCAAACTTGCCAAACTTGTCGAAGAACTACTGGCTCTGACCATTTTGGAAGCCAAACAACTCAATGATCTGCTGGAGGAAAAAGGTATCAAGCCGGCTGCTGCTGCAGTAGCTGTTGCCGGTCCGGTTGCCAGCAGTGATACTGACGACGGCGCAGAGGAGAAAGATGAGTTTGATGTCATCTTGGTTTCTATCGGCGACAAGAAAATCAATGTGATCAAAGAGGTCCGCGCCATAACTGGCCTGGGCCTCAAGGATGCCAAGGAGCTGGTGGAAGCCGGTGGAAAGGCTGTCAAGGAAGGCGCCGCCAAGGCGGAAGCTGAAGAGATCAAGAAAAAACTCGAGGACGCTGGCGCGTCTGTTGAGCTCAGATAATACATTTCGGGCTCGCTTGAGGTTAGCCCGACAGCATTCTGCGACGTGCGGGCGTGTGGGGAATTCCTGTGCGCCTGTCGTGTTGTCGAAAGTTCGGTTGCAGGCTGTTCCGTCTTGGGGTCTGCGGTTTGCGCTGTGACTGGGCATCGCCCCTCGCTCGGGCCTGTCTGCGGCGCCGTCAACCGGGACGGGATGTCTGGAGCCTGCGGGCTTTATATCTAGCGTCAGGCTGTAGAGCCTGCGAGGGGAGTAGAGATGGGTCTGTCGTTCACCGGCAAGAAACGCATTCGCAAGTCGTTCGGTCGTATTCCGGGCGCGGTTGAAATGCCGAACCTCATTGAGGTTCAAAAGCACTCCTACGAACAGTTCTTGATGAAGGATACTGCAATCGCGGATCGTCCGGATGAAGGGCTGCAGGCGGTATTCAGATCCGTTTTTCCTGTGAAGGACTTCTCCGAGCGCGCCTCGCTTGAGTTTGTCTCTTACGAGTTCGAACCGCCGAAATATGATGTGGAGGAGTGTGTCCAGCGCGATATGACCTATGCCGCACCACTGAAGGTTAAAATGCGTCTGGTGGTGTTCGATACGGACGAGGAAACCGGCGCCAAGTCTGTCAAGGACATCAAGGAGCAGGACGTCTATATGGGCGACATTCCGCTCATGACTCACAAAGGCACCTTCATTGTCAATGGCACCGAGCGCGTGATCGTTTCCCAGATGCACCGCTCGCCAGGCGTGTTTTTTGGCCATGATCGTGGCAAGACTCACGCTTCAGGCAAATTACTGTTTGCAGCCCGCATCATTCCCTACCGCGGTTCATGGTTGGATTTCGAGTTCGACGTCAAGGATGTTCTGCAGGTGCGCATCGATCGCAAGCGCAAACTGCCGGTGACCACGCTGTTATATGCTCTAGGTCTCGACAAGGAAGAAATCCTGTCCACCTTCTATGGCCGGGTGACCTATCAGGCACGTGAGCGTGGTTGGACCATACCCTTCGTCAAGGAACGCTGGCGCGGTGTGAGTCCGACGCGTGATCTTGTGGACGCCAGGTCCGGTGAAATTGTGGTTCCCGCAGGCAAGAAAATTTCTGCCCGCGCCGCCAGCAAGCTGGCTAATGAGGGTCTTGAGTGTCTGTTGGTCGCCTCTGCGGACCTGGCGGGCAAGTTTGCCGCCGAGGATGTGGTAGACGAAAATACCGGTGAAATTTTTGCCGAAGCCGGTGACGAATTGACCGAGGAAATCATCCTGTCTGTTTCCGAGAAGGATGTCAGGAATGTTAGTGTGCTTGACATTGATGGCGTATCGGTGGGCGGTCATATGTGCACCACTCTTGCTGCAGACAAGAACGACACCCGTGAACAGGCGTTGATCGATATCTATCGCGTTATGCGTCCAGGCGAACCGCCAACCCCGGAAACTGCCGAGGCGCTGTTCGGAGGCCTGTTCTTTGATCCTGAACGTTATGATCTTTCCTCGGTGGGACGGGTGAAGATGAATATGCGTCTGGATCTGGAGTGCCCCGATGATGTGCGCGTACTGCGCCGGGAAGATATCACTGAAGTGCTGCGCGTGTTGCTTGACCTGCGTGATGGCAAGGGTGAGATCGACGATATCGACAATCTGGGTAATCGTCGCGTCCGCTCGGTGGGCGAGTTGATGAAAAACCAGTATCGCGGCGGGTTGTTACGCATGGAGCGCGCCCTGAAGGAGCGTATGGGCGCGGTGGATATCGACACCGTTATGCCGCATGATCTTGTAAATGCGAAGCCTGCGGCCGCTTCTGTGCGTGAATTTTTTGGTTCCTCACAGCTGTCGCAGTTCATGGATCAGACCAACCCGCTGTCGGAAGTGACCCACAAACGTCGTGTGTCCGCGCTCGGTCCCGGGGGGCTGACCCGCGAGCGCGCCGGTTTTGAAGTGCGTGATGTGCATCCGACCCACTATGGCCGGATTTGCCCGATTGAGACGCCGGAAGGCCCCAACATTGGCCTGATCAATTCGCTGTCCACTTACGCGCGCGTGAACAAGTACGGATTTATCGAGAGTCCTTACCGTAAGGTTGAGAACGGCAAGCTGACTGATCAGGTGGATTATTTATCCGCCATACAGGAAAGCCGCTTTACCATCGCCCAGGCCAATGCGATCGTGGATGAGAACGGCATGCTGTCGAATGAGTTCGTCAACTGCCGCGTAGGTCCGAAGCGCGATGCGACCCTCATCCCGCGTGAAGACGTGGACTATATTGACGTGTCGCCAAAGCAGGTTGTGTCAGTTGCAGCCTCGCTCATTCCCTTCCTGGAAAATGACGATGCAAACCGCGCACTGATGGGTTCGAACATGCAACGCCAGGCTGTGCCGTTGATGAAGGCCGAGGCTCCGCTGGTGGGCACGGGCATGGAGCCCGTTGTGGCGCGTGATTCCGGCGCCGCTATCGCCGCTCGCCGGAGCGGTGTGGTCGAGCAGGTGGACGCCATGCGGATCGTGGTTCGTGCGATTGGTGATGTCGGCGCGGCGGAATCGGGTGTGGACATCTATCGCCTGTCCAAGTTCCAGCGCTCTAACCAATCTACCTGTATCAACCAGCGCCCGCTCGTGCGCGTAGGCGACCGGGTGCATGCGGGTGATATTATCGCCGACGGTCCGTCCACTGATCTTGGTGATCTGGCCTTGGGCCGGAACGTGCTCGTCGCATTCATGCCGTGGAACGGTTACAATTTCGAGGACTCCATTTTGATTTCCGAGCGGATCGTGCGTGATGATGTGTTCACCTCGGTTCACCTGGAAGAGTTTGAGATTATGGCCCGCGACACCAAGCTGGGGCCCGAAGAAATCACCCGTGACATCCCCAATATTGGCGAGGAAGTTCTGCGCAATCTTGACGAATCCGGCATTGTGGCGATCGGCGCAGAGGTGGAGTCCGGCGACATTCTGGTAGGCAAGGTGACACCGAAAGGTGAAACTCCGATGACTCCCGAAGAGAAGCTGTTGCGTGCAATCTTCGGTGAGAAAGCGTCAGACATGCGCGATACTTCGTTGCGCTTGCCGCCAGGCGCTACCGGCACCGTTGTGGAAGTTCGGGTGTTCAACCGTCATGGCGTAGATCAGGATGAACGTGCGGTTGCCATCGAGCGCGAGGAAATTGAGCGTCTCGGTGAGGATCGTGATGGTGAGCTGGCTATTCTGGAACGCGATATTTATGGCCGCTTGCAAGACATTCTTCTGGGCAAGACCTCGATCTCCGGTCCCAAGCGTTTCAGGAAGGGTCAAGTGGTTCCTGAATCGCTGGAAGGTGTGAAGCCTAGCCAGTGGTGGAAGATTGGGCTGGACGATGAAGAGGCCATGGCCCGTATTGAGGCGTTGAAGAAGCAGTACGACCAATCCAAGGCGCGCCTTGAACGCCGATTTGAAGACAAGGTTGAGAAGCTTCAGCGTGGTGATGAAATGCCACCGGGCGTAATGAAGAGGGTCAAGGTGTTCGTGGCGGTGAAGCGCAAGCTCCAGCCGGGTGATAAAATGGCGGGCCGTCACGGCAACAAGGGCGTGATTTCCAAGATCAATCCGATTGAGGATATGCCATTCCTTGAGGACGGTGCCTCGGTGGATATCGTGCTGAATCCGTTGGGTGTGCCTTCCCGTATGAATGTGGGGCAGATACTGGAAACCCATCTGGGCTGGGCCTGCAAGGGCTTGGGCCGCCAGATCGGTGCAGCCTATGAAGCTTACACACGCACCGGCAATCACGGTGACCTGAACCAGATGTTGGTCAAAGCCTATGGAGAAGGTCAGCAATTGCCCGAAGGCGAAAGCGAGCTGACCGAGCTTGGTCGCAACCTCGCCAATGGCGTGCCGATTGCAACCCCGGTGTTCGATGGGGCGAGAGAGGCTGACATTGTCGATCATCTCCAGCGTGCAGGCTTTGACGAATCGGGTCAGTCCATCCTGTACGATGGTTGTACGGGCGATCAGTTCAAGCGCCCGGTGACAGTGGGTATCAAGTACCTGCTGAAATTGCACCACCTGGTCGACGACAAGATTCACGCCCGTTCCATCGGTCCGTATTCGCTGGTCACCCAGCAGCCGCTAGGAGGCAAGGCGCAGTTCGGAGGCCAACGTTTCGGCGAGATGGAAGTGTGGGCGCTTCAGGCTTATGGCGCTGCCTACACCCTGCAGGAAATGCTGACTGTGAAGTCAGATGACGTGGCTGGGCGGTCCAAGGTCTATGAGGCCATTGTACGCGGCGACAGTGCGTTTGAGGCCGGCATTCCCGAAAGTTTCAACGTGCTGGTCAAGGAGATGCGCTCTCTGGGTTTGAATGTTGAGCTGGCGAACAGCTGACCTGACTAGCTGGGTGAACGTATGGCAATAGCAGATTTCTAGCGGCAGGTTTGCTCTCCCAATCTGAACCTGTCGCTGTCACCGTCAAGGAAACAGACCATGAACCAAGAGGTCATGAATATCTTCAACCCGTCTGTCGAAGGCCCATCCTTTGATCGAATTCGGATTTCGCTGGCCAGCCCGGAAAAAATTTCCTCGTGGTCATTCGGCGAGGTGAAGAAGCCCGAGACGATCAACTACCGGACGTTCAAGCCTGAACGTGATGGTCTGTTCTGTGCGCGCATCTTTGGTCCGACCAAGGACTACGAGTGCCTGTGCGGCAAATACAAGCGCATCAAGTACAAAGGCATCACCTGTGAGAAATGCGGCGTTGAGGTGACCTTGGCGCGCGTGCGTCGTGAACGCATGGGTCATATCGAGCTGGCGGCTCCTGTAGCGCATATTTGGTTTCTGAAATCCCTGCCCTCCCGGATTGCCCTGTTTTTGGACATGCAACTCAAGGATGTGGAGCGCGTGCTCTACTTTGAGGATTATGTGGTGGTCGAGCCCGGTCTGACCTCGCTGCAGAAAATGCAGATACTGACAGAGGAAGATTATTACAAAGCGCAAGATGAGTACGGTGAAGATGCGTTCACAGCAGCCATTGGCGCCGAGGCTATCCGCGAAATCCTGTCCACCATGGATCTGGAAAAGGAAGTGCAAGGCATGCGTGAGGAGATGGGTGAAACCGGCTCCGAGCAGAAGCGGAAAAAGCTCGCCAAGCGTACGAAGCTAATTGAAAGCTTCATGCTGTCAGGTAACAAGCCTGAATGGATGATCCTGACAGTCGTACCGGTTATTCCACCGGAACTGCGGCCGCTGGTCCCGCTTGATGGCGGTCGCTTTGCGACGTCTGACCTTAATGATCTGTATCGCCGGGTTATCAACCGGAACAACCGCCTGAAGCGATTGATTGAGCTGCGTGCGCCGGATATCATCGTCCGAAATGAAAAGCGCATGCTGCAGGAGTCCGTGGACGCCTTGTTTGACAATGGCCGTCGCGGTCGTGTGATCACCGGCACCAACAAGCGTCCGCTGAAATCACTGTCTGATGCGCTCAAGGGCAAGCAAGGCCGGTTCCGTCAGAACCTGCTCGGCAAGCGTGTGGATTATTCCGGGCGGTCTGTGATCGTGGTGGGTCCAGAGCTGAAATTGCACGAGTGTGGTTTACCCAAGAGGATGGCGCTGGAGCTGTTCAAGCCATTCATCTATGCCCGTCTGGATGCCAAGGGTTTGTCCGGCACTGTCAAGCAATCCAAAAAGATGGTGGAGAAAGAGCGTCCCGAGGTCTGGGATGTCCTTGATGAGGTGATCCGTGAACACCCCGTCATGCTCAACCGTGCGCCAACGCTGCACCGTCTGGGCATCCAGGCGTTCGAACCCAAGCTGATCGAAGGCAAGGCTATCCAGCTTCACCCATTGGTCTGCGCCGCCTTCAATGCCGACTTTGACGGTGACCAGATGGCTGTGCATGTGCCGTTGAGCCTTGAGGCCCAACTCGAAGCGCGCGTTCTGATGATGTCCACCAACAACATCCTGTCACCGGCTAATGGCAAGCCAATCATCGTGCCGTCCCAAGATATCGTTCTAGGTTTGTACTACCTGTCCACTATCAAGGACAATGAGCCGGGTGAAGGCATGGTCTTTGGCTCTATGGGAGAGTTGGAAGCGGCGCTCGATACCGGTGTGGTCAGCTTGCACGCCAAGATAAGGGCGCGCTATTCGGGTGTGGATTCTCAAGGCAATAAATACACCAGGATCATTGATAGCACGCCGGGGCGCATGAAGCTGCTTGAGAACCTGCCCGAGCACCCTGAGTTGCAGCCCGATATCCTTGACGGCTTGCTGACCAAGAGAGCGGTTGGCGGCATGATCGACGAGGTCTATCGCCACACCGGTCAGAAGGCGACCGTGGTCTTTTGTGACCGGATTATGGCTCTGGGTTTCAGGGAAGCCGCTCGTGCGGGCATTTCATTTGGCAAGGATGACATGTTGATTCCAGACGCCAAGAAAGATCTGGTGAGCAAAACACGTGCGCTTGTCGGTGACTATGAGCAGCAATATGTGGATGGCCTGATCACCAAGGGTGAGAAATACAACAAGGTTGTCGATGCTTGGGCGACGTGCACCGACAAGGTGGCGGATGCCATGTATGACGAGATCTCCAGACCGGTGAAGGAAACCGATGGCGCCGATAGCGAGGTGAACTCGGTTTACATGATGGCTCATTCTGGAGCTCGGGGCTCGAAAAACCAGATGAAACAGCTGGCGGGCATGCGCGGCCTAATGACGCGTCCGGATGGTTCAATCATTGAGACGCCTATCATCTCGAACTTCAAGGAGGGCCTGACGGTTCTGGAGTACTTCAACTCCACTCACGGCGCTCGCAAGGGTCTCGCGGACACTGCGCTGAAGACTGCAAACTCGGGTTACCTGACCCGTCGTCTTGTAGATGTGGCGCAAGACTGCATCATCACCGAGATCGATTGCGGTACTTCCCGGGGCATTACCCTGGCCGCCATAGTCAATGGTGGTGACATCGTTGAACCGCTCGGTCAACGCATCCTGGGCCGTTACACGGCCGAGGCTGTGAAAGATCCGTCCACCGATGATGTGTTGGCTCCGCCCGACGCCTATCTTGATGAGGAGCTGGTGCTGGCGTTGGAAGAAGCGGGTGTTGCGACCGTAAAGGTGCGTTCACCACTGACTTGTGAAACCCGCGTTGGCGTGTGTGCGACCTGCTATGGTCGTGATCTGGCGCGTGGTTCCAGGATAAACATGGGTGAAGCGATCGGTGTTATCGCAGCCCTGTCTATCGGCGAGCCCGGCACCCAGCTAACCATGCGGACTTTCCATATTGGCGGTACGGCCCAGGTGTCCGAGCAGTCTTTCATTGAGGCTACTCACGAAGGTGAGGTCGCCTTTGTGGAGCGCGCTACGGTGAAAGCCTCCGACGGTTCCTTCATTGTCATGAGCCGCAACATGCAAATCCAGGTTATTGACGCCCATGGTAAGCCGCTTGAAACCTACAAATTGCAATACGGCTCCAGGTTGTCCATGGATGCAGGGGATGCGGTCAGGCGCGGTGACCGCCTAGCCGAATGGGATCCCTATACCAGGCCCATTGTCACCGAAGCGGGCGGCAAGGTGAAGTTCGTTGATGTGATTGACGGGAAGTCGGTGAAAGAAGACATCGATGAAGCCACCGGCATCGCCTCCAAGGTGGTGATGGATGTGAACGCCCCCGGTTTGAAGTCTTCCTTGCTCCAGCCCGCGATTCTCGTCACAGATGAGAATGGGGAACCGGCAAGGCTGGCGGACAGGACGGCCAACTATATGCTGTCAGCGGGCGCTATTTTATCGGTTAATGACGGTGATGAGGTCCGGCCTGGCGATGTGCTGGCCCGTATCCCGACCGAGGGCGCCAAGACCCGTGATATCACCGGTGGTTTGCCGCGTGTGCAGGAATTGTTCGAAGCGCGCCAACCAAAGGATCACGCCGTGATCGCCGAGATCACCGGTCGAGTGGAATTCGGGCGTGACTACAAGAATAAGCGGCGTATTTCCATCAAGCCGGAAGATGAAGAGGCGCCAGCGGCTGAATACCTGGTGCCCAAGGGCAAGCACCTGCTCGTTCAGGAAGGTGACATCATCGAGCGCGGCGAATATCTTTTGGACGGTGATCCCGTCCCACATGATATCTTGCGCATTCTGGGCGTGGAAGCGCTGGCGGATTATCTAGTCAACGAAATCCAGGAAGTATACCGCCTGCAGGGTGTGCCGATTAACGACAAGCACATCGAAGTGATTGTCCGGCAGATGCTGCAGAAGATGGAAATCACCGATCCCGGCGACTCCAGCTATCTCAACGGTGAACAGGTTGACAAGATTGGGTTCATGGAGATCAATGAGAAGCTGAAAGATGAGGGCAAACGTCCGGCTGTGGCGGATCCGGTTTTGCTGGGTATCACCAAAGCCTCGCTGCAGACCCGCTCTTTCATCTCCGCAGCCTCGTTCCAGGAAACCACTCGCGTGCTCACCGAAGCTTCGGTTCATGGCAAAGTGGACACCCTGGAAGGCTTGAAAGAGAATGTCATAGTCGGTCGCTTGGTTCCGGCTGGCACCGGCGGCGTGATGCGTGAGTATCAGGCCATAGCCGACGAACGCGATCGCGATCGCGTTCGTCGGCAGCATCAGCAGTCTGTGCAATCAGATGATGAAGCCCTTCCCGCTGAAATTGCTGAAGCAGCAGAGAAAGAAGCCAGAAGCAGTGGGTAGTTTGTGTCCTGCATCAATGAGGCCCACGAGTTGACCGCTGCCCGGGCGTCTATCG
>RKRX01000201.1 GCA_007571185.1 Oceanicaulis sp. | reverse complement strand
GCGAGCAATACATAAATCACTCTCATAATCAGTCCGCCAAAGTTCTTATCCTCTTGAATTCACTCTCGGGATTCCATTGTGGCCATTCATCGCTGTTCGCCAATCGCCACCCGATATTGTAATAGAGTTGAGCGTCCTGTATTACTCCGCCCATTTCCCAGGTCTCAGGATCGTATTCATCACTGGGTGCATGATAATTTTGAGCCGTGTATTCTTCTTTTTTCTTCTTGCCCATAGCTCGACGCAGAAGATCGGCCTCTCCCAGCGAATAACCTGACAGGGTTTGGGCGATCTGCATCACCTGTTCCTGATAGACGATGACCCCGTAGGTTTCTTTCAGAATCGCCTTGAGATCGGGATGCAGGTAATCAGGCTCGGCGCGCCCGAGCTTGCGATCAACGTAAACGCCGATGTTTTTCATCGGACCGGGACGATAGAGCGAGATCAGTGCGATAATATCTTCAATACTGTCAGGCTTGAGCCTACGCAGGGTGTCACGCATGCCCGAACTTTCAAGCTGGAATACACCGATGGACGCCCCTGCGCCCAACAACTCATAGGTGGCGGGATCCTTGAGACCGACTGCACTCATGTCTGGACGCGTTTCGCCTGCACTTTCGATGTAATCCAGCGCGCGGGCAATCACGGTAAGAGTTTTAAGGCCCAGAAAGTCAAACTTCACCAGCCCCGCTTCTTCTGTCCATTTCATATTGAACTGGGTGGCGGGCAAATTCGAACGCGGATCCCGATAGAGCGGTACGACTTCAGCTAGAGGACGCTCACCAATCACTACGCCGGCAGCGTGGGTGGAGGCATTACGGAATAAACCCTCTAGTTGCAGCGCCACGGAGATGAGTCGAACAACGCTCTCATTCTTGCGCTGCATCTCCTGCAGCCTAGGCTCGGTTTCCACCGCCTCGGCTAGAGTAACGGGCTGGGCGGGGTTGTTAGGCACCTGTTTGGCGATCCGGTCCACCATGCCGAGCGGCAATTGGAGCACACGGCCCACATCGCGCACCACTGCGCGCGCCTGCAGGGTGCCGAAAGTGATGATCTGGGCCACCCTGTCATGGCCATAGCGATCCTGTACATAGCGGATCACCTCTCCGCGCCGATCCTGACAAACGTCCACGTCGAAATCGGGCATAGACACGCGTTCCGGGTTGAGAAATCGCTCAAACAACAGACCAAACCGCAAGGGGTCTAGATCGGTTATGGTCAACGCCCAGGCCACGAGCGAGCCCGCACCTGACCCTCGCCCTGGTCCAACCGGGATGCCCTGAGCCTTGGCCCACTGAATAAAATCCGACACGATAAGGAAATAACCGGGAAAACCCATTTTCTCGATAACGCCTAATTCATAGTTAAGCCGTTCAAAATAAACCTCCCGCGTGTCAGCCATCTCGATCTTTTCAAGTCGAGCTTCCAACCCCTCAATGGTGCGTGTGCGGAGTTCTTCAGCCTCACTGCACCCCCCCTCGGTGGGAAAACGAGGCAAAATCGGTTTGGAAGTACGCGGCCGGAAAGCGCAGCGCCGGGCGATCTCCAACGTGTTCATAATGGCCTCGGGTATATCGGCGAACCGTTCGGCCATGTCCGCGCCGGATTTGAAATAGTGTTCAGACGTCAGCTTACGCCGGTCATCCATGCCGACATAAGCTCCTTGTGAAATGCACAGCAGAGCGTCATGGGCAGCATAGAGTTCACGACGAGGAAAGTACGGTTCATTGGTCGCCACCAATGGCAGATCCTGTGCATAAGCCTGCTCCACCAACCAGTCTTCGGCCATGACGTCATCGGCGCGGCCATGACGTTGAAGCTCCAGATAGAGCCGATCATCAAACGCTTCCCGCAACTGATCGAGCAGCTTCTGTGCCGGTCCGATCCGACTCGAACGAATGAAATGATTGAGCGCGCCGTCATAGCCGCCGGTCAGACAGATCAGGCCCGCATTCAATTCCAGCACCTTCTTGATAGGCACGTGGAGTTCATCGGTGGCCACCACATCGAGATAGGCTGCCGAGGCCAACTGCATCAGATTGGCATAACCTTCCTCAGATTGCGCCAACAGCACGATGGTTCCTTCCGGCTGGGCGCGTTCATCCGGGTGTAGCGATTCGACTAGAACCGAAAGCGTTATTCCAATGACAGGCTGCACGCCCTTGTCCGACAGCACCTCGGAAAATTCCAGCGCGCCAAAGAGATTGTTGCTGTCGGTAAGCGCCGCTGCAGGCATGCCGAAGCTCCTGCATAAATCGGCGGTTTCCTCAATCCAGATTGCCCCTTCCAGAAGCGAGTACGGCGAACGTACGCGCAGATGAATGAAAGGCGTTTGAGACGGGGTCGAGGTATCGCTCACAACAGCGCTCCAAGTGCGGCGGGTTTTCGCCACGAACCCCGCCGAAGAGAAGAATCCGTGTTCGAAAATGTACTACATGTCAGAGCGAGTTTGTACAGGCCACACAGCAACAGCTTGCTACCCTTCAAAAGCTATGTGTAATTTGACGTTTGGGTGATGTGTGTGATTCAAGGGGCCCGCACTGGCGCTTTTAGAGGTTAACATGGTGATGGGCAAGAGTTTTTCTCAGTTTTATTCAACGATTGCAGCCGATTTCCAAGACCGCCTGCCAGGGTATCATAAGTCGCGCCGGGAGGGTTTGTCACTGCTCGCCAGCGTGGTCTTGAACACACGCAGCGTCAATCTGATGGGAAATGCGGCGGCTTTGCCCCGTGATATTGGTTCGGTGGACCACCGCTATCAGTACATTTCACGGGTTTTGGGTAATAGCCATATCGATCCTGACCAGGTCATGCGGGCCTATGCCAGTGAGATTTTCCGCCGCCAGCATGAGGGTGGGCAAACCCTTGTGACGGCCCTTGATCAAAGCGAACACAATCAGGGTCATGAGATTTTGATGTTGTCGGTGCGCAAGCGCGCCCTTCCTGTCGCTTGGCGTGTGCGATAGACCAAAGGGTCAATGGGCTGGCGTGCAGGGCGCGATCCACTTGAGAGCATTCGCACGTGGCGGCCTGAGGGTGCGCGTGTGGTGCTGGCAGGCGACAGGTTTTACGACGGAAATTATCCCGCAAAGTGCCATTCATAACAAATTTATTTCTGGAGTTGACTTTTTGAAAAATACTGTTGCATGAATGGGTAAAAGTTATGTGTATAATTTATAATCAGTGTTGCACGGGAGAATTAAAGATGAAGCTCGATAAACTTAAAGTTACCCAAAAATATAGTTCAATTATTCCCAATGCAGAAACTGAACAAGCGCAACGTGATGCTCGTCTCGGTCAAACTGTGTATATTAGTCCTCCAGATAAAAGGTACTGCTTGCTGATCGAGAGTTCGTTGGTAATGAATAGATAGAGTTTCCCATTATCAACGATACTCCATTCACTATTTGCATACGTGAAATATGTATATTGAGATTAAAGAAGGACAACGTTCTCTGTGATCATCTCGAAGATTTTTCCGAAAAAATCTCTTCAATTTGAATATCTCTCGCCTCTCATGACAACAGAGACTTGTACCGTGAGAGATCATACGAGGAGTTGTCTTCAAAGACGGGATCAGACAATTTTCAAGTTGCCACTTGATCATGGATATTACCAAATTTTGGGTATAACTCAGCTTTTTTCGCCTGCTATCCATTCACCCACCAAGTTCATCCACCACAGTAGCGGCGCCGATTCAGATCAATCGCTCCGCAACCTGTCTGTCTCTCAACACCTTGATCACATCGGTTAGAGCCAGATTGCGCGCCTTTAGCGTTACCATAAGGTGAAAGATCAGATCCGCCGCTTCGCCCAACAAGGCTTTATCGCTTTGCGCAGCTGCGGCCAGAGCAACCTCAACCCCTTCTTCACCAACCTTCTGAGCGCATTTTAGCACCCCCATGGACAGTAGTTTTGCGGTATGAGAGTTCTCCGATTGCGCCTCGGCTCGTCGATCAATCACCGACTGAAGATGGCCGATGAACGCCAGATCGGGTCCGGGTGTTTCACCGAAACAGCTATGGGCGCCGGTATGGCAGGTAGGTCCGGTCGGATTCGCTTGAACCAGGATTGCATCTGCGTCGCAATCGATGACAAGACTGACCAAGGTCAGCTTGTTCCCGCTGGTCTCTCCCTTGGTCCACAACCGCCCCTTTGAGCGCGACCAGAAAGTCACGAACCCCTTGTTCTGGGTCACACGGAGCGCCTCAGCATTCATGTAACCCAGCATCAGCACCTCACCAGTGTCGGCATGCTGAACGATGGCGGGCGCTAGTCCTCCACCCTTTTCCCAGTTCACATTCGGGCTCATACGCGTACCTTAACGCCTTCGGCTAGAAGCCAGGCTTTCAGTTCTGGAATTGTGATCACACCTTTGTGGAAAACGCTAGCCGCAAGCACGCCATCTACGCCCGAGATTTCAAAAACATCACGAAAATGCTCCCCCGCGCCTGCACCGCCCGAAGCAATCAGCGGCACGGAGCACAGTTCGCGAGCAGCCGCAAGCTGCTGGACATCATAGCCCTTGCGTACGCCATCCCGATCCATGCAGTTGAGCACGATCTCTCCCGCACCCCGGTTGATAGCTTCCCTGATCCAATCCAGCATACGCTTGGGCTCGACTGATATCTTGCCCGGATCTCCGGTGTTCCTGTAGCAAAGCCACTCACCTTTCACCATCCGGCTATCGATACCGACGACCACGCATTGAGATCCGAATTCCGCCGCCAGCGCCTCGATCAAGGCTGGGTTTTCGAGCGCGGGTGTGTTGATTGAGACCTTGTCTGCACCCGCAAACAATCGTGCGCGCGCATGATCAACCGAGCGAATACCGCCTGCCACACAGAATGGAATGTCAATAACGCGCGCTACACGATCAACCCATTCAGGATCGACCGTGCGCCTCGAAGGACTGGCGCTAATATCATAGAAAACCAGCTCATCAGCACCCTGCCGGGCATAACGACCTGCCATATCCTCAATATCCCCCACATCCTCGTGCCCGCGAAACTGCACACCCTTGATTACGCGCCCGTCGCGTACATCCAGACAGGGGATAATCCGGCGTGCTAGCATAAAAGCGCCTCCTTAAGGGTGAATCGGCCCTCAAAAAGCGCACGCCCCATAATGACGCCAGACAACCCCGCCATCCTGAGCGCCGCCAAATCAGACAGGCTCGCCACCCCGCCTGATGCCTGCCAATGCACCTGTGAACGTGAGGCGATCAAATCCGCATAGAGCATCTGGTTAGGACCCTCCAGCATGCCATCACGGTCCACATCCGTGACCAGCGCATGGAGCAAACCGGCCTGGCTGTAGGCTTCAAGCAGTTCTGACAGGGTGATCCGGGCTTTCTGCGTCCAACCGTTCAGAACGGGATAGGCCACGCCGGTTTCATCAAGACGGACATCAAAAGCGGCGGTGATGGATTCAGGCCCAAACCGCTCCAGCCAGCCAATCACTGTTTCAGGGTGGCTGACCGCCAGACTGCCTGTGACCACACGCTGCGCACCCGCATCAAGAATGGAGATCACATCCTTGACCTGACGAACACCCCCGCCAGCCTGAACTTTCAGACCCACATCCACGACTATGTTGATCAGATCGTGTTGACGACGCGTGCCATCTCGAGCGCCGGACAAATCCACTAGATGGAGCCAATCCGCCCCCGCGGCCCTGAACTGCTGGGCGACAGCCACCGGATCATCGCCATAATCGGTCACAGTCTCAAAATCGCCTTTGGCCAAGCGCACCACACGTCCGTCCAGAACATCAAGGGCGGGATAAAGGATCATGATGCGCCCTTTACAAAATTGGCCAGGATCTGCGCGCCCGTGCCCGCAGAGCACTCGGGGTGGAACTGGCAACCCGCCACATGGCCCCGCCGCACCATGGCGGTCACCGGTCCTCCATATCGCGTTCTGGCGATAGCGTAACGCCCCACTGGCGCGTAAAACCCGTGAACAAAGTAGACGTATTCACCTTCGTTGACGCCGCGCAACAGCGGGTCGGATAGGTCCAGATCGGTCAACGTGTTCCAGCCTGTATGCGGCCAAGGCCCATCTTCGCCGGGATCAAGCTGTTCGACCCGACCCGGGATCAAGCCCAGAAGCGCACATTCGCTTTCCAGCGAATAGTCAAACAACAGCTGCATCCCTAGACAAACACCCAGAACCGGTCTGACTTCCAAACGCAACGCCTGCACCCAACCCGACTGATCAAGCCGAGCCATAGCGACCCCCGCCGTGCCCACGCCAGGCAGCAGGATCCGATCACAACCTGCCGCATCTGCTGGCGTGCACGCCAGCACATAAGGCGCGTCCAAACGCTCTAGCGCGTAACGCACGGAGGCGATATTGGCTGTGGAGGTGTCGATCAGCGCCGTGGTCATCACAGCACCTCTTTGGTGGAAGGCAAGGTCTGATCCTCAACCCGGATAGCCATACGCAACGCTCGACCGAAAGCCTTGAAGCAGCTTTCGATCATGTGGTGAGCGTTTTCACCCTCCACCTTTACGTGCACCGCCGCCTTGAGATTCTCGGCCATGGAACGGAAGGCGTGAGCGCACATCTCAACCGGGAAATCGCCCACGCGATCACCAGGGATATGCCCTTCAAACACCGCATAGGGTCTCCCAGAAAGATCAATCCAAACTCCGGCGCGGGTTTCATCCATAGGCAGTTCAAAGCCGAAACGGCTGATGCCGCGCTTGTCCCCCAACGCCTTGCGCAAGCCTTCGCCAAGCGCCAGGCACACATCCTCGATCGTGTGGTGGGCATCAACCTCTACATCACCCTTGCAGATCACGTCCAGGCCAATTCCACCATGTCGGGCAATCTGTTCCAGCATGTGATCAAAAAAGGCGACACCGGTGTCGATCCGGCCTCCCTCGCCATCAAGATCAAGGCTGAGAGTAATATCGGTTTCTCGGGTGGTTCGCATTACGGTCGCCAACCGCGCGCTATACCCAAAGCCCAGGTAGTCGTTGAGTGTGCGGGCGGTCTGCGCATCGCGCACATACCCCACCAGCTCTTCGCCATCTTTGGCGAATATCAAACCTAGCTTGGCCAGCGCACTGACATCAATGCGCCTGTAGATAAGCCCGCGAGTGGTCACATCCCCTGTCTCTCCCAGCACATCTGCAAGCGATTTGACGATAGAGTGAAGAATCGCGTCGCGCTCCTGCCGGTCCTTGCGTGCGGCGAGGCGCGCCCCCGGGGTGAACGAGCGCAACCCGGTATCCAGAAGACAGGCTGCTACGGGCGCCAGAGTCTCGCCCAACAGTGCAGTTTCCTTAGTATTGCGCGCTACAAGCACGCAAACAGGAAAATCAGGCGAACCGAACTGGTACAGGCTCAAGGCGTCGCCGGGCGGCTTATCCAGCGCCACTATACCTTCAGCAGCATAATCAGCGCCAAGCCTGAGCGAATGGCGCCTGACCGCATGGCGCGCTACGTCCGGATCCGATGCCAGAGTCAAACGTTCCACAGGCGTTTCCAGCACGTTAGCCAAACGCGCCAGCAAAACCTTTTCGACTTTTACACGCCGGTCTTCAGAGTGTCGGGAAAGATCCATCATGTCAGCGCATTTCCTGAAGTTTTCCCCGGCGCAATTTCATGGCGAGCCGGTGTGCGTCCAGTCCTTCCCATGCCGCCAGTCGTTCCACAACGGGTGCAATCGCCCTGACGCCTTCAGCATTGAGCTCCACAAGCGTGGTGGTTTTCTGGAACATCTCCACCGTTACGCCCCCATAGGCGCGCGCCGCACCCGCCGTTGGCAGGACATGACTGGGGCCGGCAGCGTAATCGCCCGCCGCTTCGGGCGTCCACGGACCCAGGAAAATTGAACCGGCGTGGCGCACTTTCAGAGCAAAGCCTTCAGGGTCACCAGTCTGGATAATGAGGTGTTCTGGAGCATAAGCGTTCGCCACCTCAATCGCCTGCGCCTCGCCGGAGACAATTACGGCGCGGGAATGGGCCAGCGCCGCGCAAACGGTATCAGCTCGCGGCAATCGGGCCAGCAGTATCTCAATAGCGGCCTCCACTTCATCCACAAAGCGCCCTGAACGGGCTGCTAGCACCACCTGGGCTAGCTGATCGTGTTCAGCTTGGCTGAGCAAATCGATAGCCGTCAGTTCAGGATCAGCCATGTCATCAGCAATCACCATGACCTCGCTGGGCCCGGCGGGAAGATCAACCGCCGCCCCGTCAGGTGAGTGCGCCAGAAACGCCTTGGAAGCTGCCACATAGGCGTTGCCGGGACCAAATATCCTGTCTGCCCTAGGTAAACCGGCCACACCCAACCCCAAGGCGGCGATCCCGTGCGCTCCGCCCAAGGCGTAGACTTCTTTCACGCCCAGCAACCATGCCGCAGCCAGTACTATGGGTTCGACTCCTCGCCCCTTGCGAGGTGGTGTGATCAGCGCGACCCGTGGCACACCCGCCAGCCGAGCAGGCACAGACAGCATGATCAGCGTAGACACCAGGGGCGCCGTGCCGGCGGGCACATACAACCC
Organism: Oceanicaulis sp.; assembly: GCA_007571185.1. Classification (GTDB taxonomy): domain Bacteria; phylum Pseudomonadota; class Alphaproteobacteria; order Caulobacterales; family Maricaulaceae; genus Oceanicaulis. The sequence continues at coordinate 3,445 of RKRX01000201.1, read as the reverse complement.
GGCTATATCAATCGGGGTGGCGCGCCGCCGCGCCCTGACGCCAGGCCAGGTTTGAACCTCATACTCGCGATAGCCCTGCTGGGCATGAAAAGCGCGCACCGCCGCCGCCGCCGCCATAATGGCGTCGCGATCTTCGCCCGGCAGTTCCGCAGCCGCCGCTGCCAGATCAGTCTCGGGCACGCGAAACCCCGCTTCAGGAGCCCAGTCATCAAGCTGTTGCGCATAAGCGCGCACGGCGGTCTCACCCTGTTTACGCACCGTTGACACAATTTCGCGCGCCACATCGACCGCATCTGAACTCAATGCGGGTCGTTCGAGCACAGCCTTGCGCTCGGCGGCATCAGCCGTGCTCCAGTTCACTCTCCTGAGCATGTCAAGTCATCATCTTTTCGATCGGCATCACCAGGATGGAACGTGCACCCACAGTTTTGAGCGCCTCCAGAGTGTCCCAAAACACCGCTTCGGTGCAGACCGCATGAACCGCCACCACATCATCACGACCAACCACCTGAGCGACGGTCGGCGCATCGGCACCCGGCAGAATGGCGCATACATCCTTAAGCCTGTCCGGCGGAGCGTTGAGCAGAATATACTTGGTTTGACGCGAGGCGATCACACCCTTGAACCGCTCCACAAGCAGATCTGCAATCCCGGACGTGTCCTCACACCGAGCCTCGGAGCCCCGGATCAGTGCAGCCTCGCTTTCCAGAACGGTTTCAAACTCAGATAGACCGTTGATCTGCAAGGTGGCGCCCGTGGACACCAGATCGCAGATCGCATCGGCCACGCCCATGCGCGGCGCCACTTCCACACTGCCGCCCATCTCGACAATGTTGGCGTTCACCCCGCGTTCTTTGAGAAAGGCGGCGGTCAGGCCCGGATAGCTAGTGGCCACCGTCTTGCCTGTAAGGGCAGTGACGGTCTGGATCACCCCATCCCCGGGTGCTGCCAACTTGAGCGCGCACCTAGCGAAACCAAGCTTCATCACGATGTGGAGGCCAGACGCGCGGGAGGATTTCTGCTGTGCTTCATAGAGCACATTCTCGCCCACAATACCGTAACCACAGACCCCGGATGCGACAAAACCGGGAATATCGTCATCGCGGATCAACATCATATCCAGAGGTAGGTTTTCCGCCCGGCGCAGCAAGTCGTCCCGCCCGTAGGCGAGTTTCACTCCTGCACGTCCGAGCAGGTCAAACCCGCCCTCCGCCAACCGGCCTTTTTTTTGAATGGCAAGGGTCAGACGTGGAGTGGTCACAGGGTCTGCTCCTTCAATCTATCAAGCACCAGCCGATAGCCTTGATAATCCTCCTGACCGAGGAAACGCGCCACACGGGTCACGGTCGTGGTGCTTACCCCGGTCCGGGCGGAAATATCCCGATAGGATGTTTCTCCCGCTGACAACAACCGAGCCACACGCCAGCGTTCCGCCAGCACCTTCAACTCTCCTGGTGTCGTCAGATCACGCAGAAAGCGATGCATTTCCCGGCCATCATCCGGCATCAGCAGCGCCTCACAAAGGGCCTCAACACCTTTAGGCCCGCCCGTGGCCAAATTTGAATTGTTCTCATTCATAGGAATATCTCTCCTGTCAGGAAACCGTTATATCGTGTTATTGCAATAAAACAATGGTACAACTGCACAGATATACGGAGGCATCAAATAACCCTATTTTTAGATATGGTATTGAGACGGGTCTCGTTTCAGACGCTTACCCCCCCGGAATGGGTGGCGCTGAGTGCAAATGCTCGATTTCTGGAAATGTCCAGACATGAACAGCGCATGGTGCTACGAGTTCCATCACACACGAAATCTCCGAACCGACCAGAAGGGTATGATGGTTGAATTCTCCGAGCATTTTTTCACCGCTACCGACGGCCTGCGCACCTATTTCCGCCTCTATCTGGCCCGGGGCGCTAGAGAGAAGATACCCGTACTGTGTATGCACGGTCTGACCCGCAACAGTCGTGATTTTGAAGAGATCGCTCCTCGAATCGCCGCCAAGGGTCACAATGTGATCGCCGTCGACATACGTGGTCGAGGTAAGTCCGGTTACGACACCCAGTACGATAATTACAATCTTAGTAAATATGTCGAAGATGTTCAGGGCCTGCTCAGGCGGATGGGTTGGTCTAGGATTATCGCCATAGGCGCCTCCATGGGTGGGTTGATGGTCATGATGTTGTCTGCAGCCCGTCCCGGATTGCTGGCGGGCGCTGTGCTCAATGACATAGGACCGGTGATCAATCCTGAGGGCCTGGCCCGTATTCAGGATTATGTAGGCGGATCGGACTCTTTTGCGTCGTGGGCGGACGCTGCAGACGCCGTACGCGCCATCAACGGCATCGCCTTTCCTGATGAAACCGGGACAGACTTCTGGCTCGCTTTCGCCCACCGGATATGCCGAGAAAAACCCGATGGCGACATTGTATTCGATTATGACCCCAACATCTCCAGGCCGGTTCAGAATGAAGATGAGGCGTCGCCGGATCTGTGGTTGCTCTTTGCCTCACTCAGGAGCACGCCCCTCCTGCTGGTGCGCGGCGCGTTGACCGATCTTCTGACGATGGACTGTGTAAGGGAAATGAGCCGTCGTCATGGCCGGATGAAGCTGGCGCAGGTGGCCGATGTGGGTCATGCGCCCTTACTCACCGAACCCGACGCTTGGGGCTCCATTTCTGATTTTCTGGACACGCTTGACCACCACACACCGAAAGGCCAATAGAATGCTGCTGCGTATTTTCGGCGGGCTACTGCTTTTGATCGTCGCTGCCATCGCATTCACCGCCTGGTCCCTGCAACCGTTGAACACCGATGCGGTTGAAGTGGACTGGATGACCAGAGACGATCGGTTCGTAACCGTGGATGGTGAGCGCTGGCGCGTGCGTGAAAGTGGCCCCGAAAACGCCCCGGCTGTGGTTCTAATCCACGGCTTCAGCCATTCGCTCGAAGTCTGGGAAGCTTGGTCCAACCAGCTTGACGACCGGTACCGGATCATCCGTTTCGACTTGCCCGGCCATGGCCTGACCGGCCCACGCACCGATGGCGCCTATGGTGTCGGCGACACCGTGGCGCAAATCAACGCTCTGTTTGATGAGATCGCCCCCGAACGGTTCACGCTAGGCGGACATTCTCTGGGCGGATTGTTAGCCTGGCGCTATACCGTTGATCATCCCGATCGTGTGAGCGGACTGATTCTGGTTAGCCCCGGCGGATATCCCAATCCGGGCATGGACAATAAACCGGTCCCGGCGCCAGGTGCGACGCGCGCCTATCTGACCCGCGCGCACAAACCCGATATTCAGACGGTGACAGCGACGCTCTACGCCGATCCATCCCGGGTCACATCCGAACAACTTGACCGCATTCGGGCCATGCTGCGTGTTGAAGGCAATGGACCGGCGCTGATGATGCAGGTCGCACAGTTTACCTTGCCTGATCC
>RKRX01000199.1 GCA_007571185.1 Oceanicaulis sp. | reverse complement strand
CGGTGGCTTCCGTTCCGCCCCAGGGAGGGCGCAAGCATCCCCAGCAGGAGTTTCTGCAAGTGGACACCACCAATATCTTGTTCATCGTGGGCGGGGCTTTTGCCGGGCTTGAAAGCATCATCTCCCGCCGCGGCAAGGTATCTGCTGTGGGTTTTGGTGCGGATGTACGCGACCCTGACGCCCGTCGCCAAGGTGAAATACTGGCCGGGGTGGAGCCTGAAGACTTGATAAAGTTCGGTCTGATTGCCGAATTTGTAGGCCGTTTGCCGGTGATCGCTACTTTGGAAGATCTCGACACTGAAGCTCTGATAAAAATTCTGACCGAGCCCAAAAATGCATTGGTCAAGCAGTATCAGCGCCTGTTCGAGATGGAAGGCGTGGGCCTGTCTTTCACCGAGGATGCCTTGGCCGCCATGGCAAGCAAGGCGACCATACGTAAAACCGGTGCACGGGGGTTGCGTTCGGTCATGGAAGGCATCTTGCTCGATACCATGTTCGATTTACCTGGTCTTGAAGGTGTGGAAGAGGTGGTGGTCAATGCCGAAGTCGTCACTGGCAGTGCGCACCCGCTGCACATCTACACCAAAACCAGAGGTGGACCGGCTTTGCCGAAACGAGGCGCCTGATCAGGCTTCATAAGCCATGCCTTGATCTGGCGGCAGCTGCCTGGGTTGAACCTGTCCGGTCTGCGCTCCACTTATTCATCCATGGGAATGCGGCGACGCCCGACCTGTCATGGCGAACATGGGAGGGTGCCATGAGGATCGGTGCGGTGGTTACGCCTTGATTTGAAGGCGGCGTGGTGCTTTGGAGATCAATTATGAGTAACAAGAAAACGCTCCCTCTGCTGCCACTTCGTGACATTGTGGTGTTTCCCCACATGATTGCACCGCTGTTTGTGGGGCGTGAGAAATCGGTGCGGGCGCTTGGGGAGGTCATGCGCGCCGATAAACAGATACTTCTGGCCACCCAGAAGGACGCGGCCGATGACAACCCCGAGCCCGAGGAGGTCTACACTTCCGGCGTCGTCGCCTCGGTCCTGCAGTTGCTGAAACTGCCTGACGGCACCATGAAGGTGCTGGTCGAGGGCGGCCAGCGCATGGTTATTACCGGGTTTGTAGACAACCAGGCTTATTTCGAGGCTGAAGCCCGGCTTGTAGATGAACAGGTCACTGACCCGGCGGGGGTGGAAGCGTTGATGCGCGCCGTCATCCAGAAGTTCGGAGAGTATGTCAAGCTCAACAGGAAAGTGCCGCCCGAGGTCTTGGCGGCAGTGTTGGAAATACCCGATGCGTCAAAGGTGGCGGACACCATTGCGGCGCATCTATCGGTGAATATCACCAAGAAACAGGAGTTAATGGCCAATCCCGGTGTGTCCGAGCGCCTGGAGAGGGTATTTAACCTGATGGAAGGTGAAATCAGCGTCCTGCAGGTGGAGAGGAAAATCCGCAACCGCGTAAAGCGGCAGGTGGAGAAAACCCAGCGCGATTACTACCTGGGTGAGCAGATGAAAGCGATCCAGCGTGAACTGGGCGACGGTGGTGATGGTCAGGACGAGCTCACCGAGCTTGAAGAAAAACTGCTCCAGACCAAGCTGTCCAAGCAAGCGCGTGAAAAAGCAAAGGCTGAACTCAAGAAGTTACGCCAGATGAGCCCGATGTCGGCGGAGGCAACTGTCGTACGCAACTATCTAGATTGGATGCTGGAATTGCCTTGGGGCAAGCGCAAGCGGGTCAGGAAGGATTTGGATCGCGCCAGGCGGGTGCTCAACCGGGATCATTTCGGTCTGGAGCAGGTCAAGGAACGTGTCATTGATCACCTCGCGGTTCATATCCGAGTGAAGAAGATGCGTGGCCCGATCCTGTGTTTTGTGGGTCCGCCTGGCGTGGGTAAGACCTCACTGGGACGCTCTATCGCTGAAGCCACCGGCCGTGAGTTCGTACGCGTGTCGCTGGGCGGCGTGCGAGATGAAGCCGAAATCCGGGGTCATCGGCGCACCTATATCGGCTCCATGCCAGGGCGCATCATCCAGTCGCTCAAGAAGGGCAAATCCACCAATCCGGTGATTATGCTTGATGAAATCGACAAGTTGGGTACGGATTATCGTGGTGATCCGGCTTCGGCGCTTTTGGAAGTACTCGACCCTGAACAGAACGCCATGTTCAGCGATCACTATCTGGAAGTAGATTATGATCTTTCAGATGTGATGTTCATCACCACAGCCAATACGCTGAACCTGCCCCAGCCGCTTCTTGATCGTCTGGAGGTCATCCGGATCGCGGGTTACACCGAGGATGAGAAGGTGGAAATCGCCCGCCGTCACCTCATTCCAAGACAGCTTGGCGCCCATGGGTTGAAAGAAAGCGAGTGGAGAGTTGAAGATAGTGCGCTGCGCGGTCTGATCCGGTATTACACCCGGGAAAGCGGTGTACGGAACCTCGAGCGTGAAATTGCCAGTCTGGCCCGGAAATCGGTGCGCAGGCTGGTGAGTGGAGAAGGCGGTCCTGTCACGGTATCAGAAGACAGTCTGAATGATTTCGTCGGGGTCCGGAAATTCCGTTTCGGTGAAACTGAATCCGAAGACAAGGTGGGGATTGTCACAGGGTTGGCCTGGACTGAGACAGGCGGCGATCTTTTGACTATCGAGGCGGTGCGGATGCCGGGACGGGGCGTCATGAAGGTTACTGGCAACCTCAAGGAGGTGATGAAGGAATCCATCTCTGCAGCAAACTCTTTTGTACAAAGCCGAGCGCCGAGCCTGGGGGTCAGACCTACGGTTTTCCGCAACACTGACATCCACGTGCATGTGCCTGAGGGCGCAACGCCCAAGGATGGTCCGTCCGCGGGTGGTGCGATGATCACCGCCATTGTTTCTACTCTCACCGGGATTCCGGTGCGCAAGGATGTGGCGATGACAGGTGAGATCACCCTACGCGGCCGGATACTGCCGATCGGAGGGTTAAAGGAAAAACTGCTTGCAGCTCTGCGAGGCGGTGTGAAAACCGTGCTTATTCCACAGGAAAATAGCAAGAACCTTGCCGAAATCCCTGACAATGTCAAGGAAGGACTGAAGATCATTGCCGTGGAAACGGTGGAGGATATGCTCGCAACAGCGCTGGTTGAGTCGGTTGAGCCGGTGGAGTGGACCGAAGCCGATGCAGCCAGGCTTGCCGCACTGACCGGGATATCGGACGTTTCAGGCAGTGAACAACGTCTGCACTAGATGTTCGTTTCCTGACTTCAGCACGGTACACGACTCATGACGAAATCGCTTGTGCATCTGGGCTTGACAGAGGTCGTTTGGGGCAGGTTCGTCGCCAAGCCTTTGGGGCTTTTCGCGGTCATGTAGCATCTAACGTCTCAGGGTGTCGAACCCGACCCGGAACCCTGATTTTTCAGCCTGCCTATGGGTTTTTCGCCGTATCGCCTTGCCCCGCTTGATCTGGCTTGCACACCGGTATGCCCAAGCCATAGCCATAGCCACGATTGACAATAGAGTTGAAAGTTTGCTGGGGTCGGTCATGTGGGTGTCTTCGATATTGAAGCCCCGGGTTTTGGCATTGGCGAACAC
>RKRX01000128.1 GCA_007571185.1 Oceanicaulis sp. | reverse complement strand
GGAGCTTGGAGCTTGGAGCTTGGAGCTTGGAGCTTGGAGCTTGGAGCTTGGAGCTTGGAGCTTGGAGCTTGGAGCTTGGAGCTTGGAGCTTGGAGCTTGTACCATTCTACCCCCCCTACCGTGCATTGTCAACACGGAAATGAACCCGGAACCGCAGAAGGAGAACATCGCTCAAGTAGAGGACAACTCTTTCTGTTCCCGTTGACACCACCCATCAGCAGCGGGGGGTATATGCTCCCCTGGCTCCCGTCAACACCTCACTGCATTTTTTTGCAGTTCACCGGTTTTGAGGTGCGGCTGAAAGTCGACGTTCATCATTTCGTGTCCATATCCTACTAGGAGTGCTAGCAGTCATCGGCGAACCAGCGCCGGAGGCGGCGCATCCAGCACAGCAGCCGACCAGGTCTCGATTTGTTCAAGTCGCATCTCGGCGATCCGGTCACGCACAGACCGGGGAAAACGTCCAAAACAGCGTTCCAGAGACCAGGTCGGGTCTCATGCAACAGCGTCGTGCACCATGGCCGGATTGGGAGTGAAAAGCACCCCGCTTCAGAGATATTGCATAGTCCGCCGAGCGGAAACATTCAGTGGTTTTCCTGACGGCAGGTGTGAAACCCGTCCACCGTCGAAATGGCCTTGTAACAGCTCTGTAATAGATTGCACCTTGTACAGACCATAGTACCGTGTGCTCAGTTAGTGATAGGTGATTCCTATGATGAACAGCGCGTGGTGGCGCGATTTCCAGTTCGAAGACGGCGTGGTGCATGTGCGCAAAACCGGTGCGCGCGTACCGGTCGAGCCCGGCGTCATTGCTGAAACCTTGTCGTGGCTAGCGTTCTACGCTCGCATCGAAGTGGAACGCCTGGGCGTTCATCGCGACGGGCCGCGAGTCTGGTTTGCGCCCGATCGTCCTCGCCCCTGGTATCTGATCTGGCCGGTGGCCCAACTAGCGGGACTGCGGTTCGCTGATCACCCCGACCAGGCTGATCTGAGGTTCTACTTTGAAGATATCACCGCAAGCACCGCCCCCCAGGCAAACGGGACACCCTTGATCAATGGCCAGTGCCTGGACACGTCCAAATCCTGCGTCGCAGAGATTTTCAAACGGGTTACAGGCCGGACCTTGGCGGTGAACCCTGCGCAGTGGAACGGCCCGATGGTGGTCAAATCCGAACGCAACGGCGCCCATGACGGTCGCGTTCTGACCGGTCCGCAGGTCGCGGAACCCGGCATTGCCTATCAGCGTCTAATCGATAATTGCGCCGGAGATGGCTATGTGGAGGATCTGCGTTGTCCCACTGTCGGCGGACAGGTGGAGGTGGTCTATCTCAAGCGTCGGCCATTGGACAGGCGTTTCGCCAACCACAACACTGAAGTGCGCATGCTCAATCCCGATGAGGCGTTCAGCCCGTCCGAGCGCGCAATCATTTCTGATTTCTGCAAGATGATGAAGCTGGACTGGGGCGGCTTGGATGTGCTGCGTGACCGGCAAACCCAGGATTTGTGGATCGTGGACGCGAATAAGACTGATATGGGTCCGCCGATCGCCCTGCCACTAGCTGACAAGCTGATTTCAACGCGCAAGCTGGCGCGCGCTCTGCGCACCCTTGCCGACACCCGGTTGTGATCGCGTCTGGAGACTTTTGATGACCGTCATTCCTTTTGTCCGTGATTTTGACTTTGAGTACGGACGCTGTGACCAGGTCTCGGACTGCATTCGCCGGGTGATCGCCCCCAATCCAGGTAAATTTACCTATACCGGCACCGGGGTTTACATTATCGGCAACGGCGAAGTGGCCGTCCTTGACCCGGGCCCGGCCCTGCCCGGTCATGAAACAGCGCTGGACGCAGCGCTTAAGGGAGAGACCGTCAGCCATGTGTTCGTGACGCATCATCATCTGGACCATTCACCTCTGGCTCACCCCTTGGCCCGAAAGCATGGCTGCAAAGTGTATGCGAAATCCCCGCGACTGACCGAACCCCAGGGCGGTGAGGTGCGCATGGAAGCGGGCGATGATCTGAGCTTCCAACCGGATGAAGAGATTGAGGATGGTCAGGTCTTCACCGGCCCCGACTGGACCTTGACCGCATTGCACACGCCCGGCCATACCTCAAACCATATGTGTTATGCGCTGAAAGAGGCGAGGGCGCTGTTTTCGGGTGACCATGTGATGGGATGGTCGACCTCAGTGGTGAACCCGTTTGATGGCTCCATGGGTGATTATATCGCCCAGCTCCGGCGTATCCGGGCCATGGAATTCAGGACTCTCTGGCCCACCCACGGCCCTGCAATCACCGATCCCCAACCTTTCCTGGATGCCTATATCGACCACCGCCTGCACCGCGAAACCCAGGTTCTGGCGCAACTTAAAGCGGGTCAAACCACTATCAAAGCCATGGTCTCAGTCATGTATGCGGATGTGGATAAGCGCCTGCACCCGGCCGCCGCCTATTCCGTACTGGCGCACATGATTCATCTGGTGGAACAGGGTAAGGTCATCGCTGTTGATGATCCAGGACTGGACAGCATCTATCGGCTGAACTGAGAAGGATGGGCGCCCTATGCGCCCTCCCCCACAGATCTGCGCAGACGCCGATCAAAGGCGCGCAGACGCGCGGCATTGGCGCCCAGATCCGATCCGCCGATACGACTTACGGAGCGCGCGTCTACACGGGCCCCGCCAGTCTCGAGCGGGGTGATCCGAACCACCACATCATCTTTAAAACCATACCAGAAAGTGGTGTCAGTGGCCTCGAACATCATCGCACTTCCAGACTCGGTGGCGATCTTCCAACCCAGATCCTGCGCCACGCCCAACGCCGCCTGGTAGGCGCGGTCGGGATTGATGGTCAGCTTGATCGGCCGGATGTCAGGATAGGCTTCCGCCTGCAACTCAGGCAGCAGGCGGTTTTCGCGCGCGTCCACCTTGCCCGCATACTCGACCGTGTTGGCATTCAAACCACGGCGCTCAATCAGCACAGGGGTGAATTGCGGAGGGTTGACCGTGTCGGTGGTTACATCATGAATAAAAGGCAGCGTGCGTGCGGTTTCGCGCACTGTATTGGCGTAATGTAGCCCGCCGAAGCCAACCATGATCGCAGCCAGAGCGGTGCCCCAGCTGGGCAGACCAGGCGCATTCGCCCGTCCAAACACCACGCGGAACACCACCAGCATCACCAGCGCCGCAGCGCCTACACCCAACGCTGCAAACAGGATGTGCGGACCATGCCTGAAGGTCATCACGCCCAACCCGAAACCATATTCCCAGAATCCGAAACGAGCCCCCAACCCTGCAACGGCGAACCAGAGCGGCGCACCGACGGCAAGTGCGGCGGCCAACCCAACCCCCAAATGGCGCACCAGACGAAAATTGCTGATCATCACATCCTCCGGAAGATAATCGGACAGATCCATCCTGCCCCGTCCGCACACAGTGTAAGCGCCTCAGCTCGCACTCTTAAGGATAGAGTCGTCCGATCACCCAGAATTGATCAGGCGCGGTGCGTTCAAACACCATGCGGTCATGCAGACGGAAAGCCCGATCGCGCCAAAATTCAAAACGCAAGGGTGTCAGCCGAAAACCTGTCCAGTGCGGTGGACGCGGCACATCAGCGATATCGAACCTGGCGGCATATCCCGCAACCGCATTTTCCAGCACCAACCGGCTTTCCAACGGACGGGACTGTCTGGACGCCCAGGCGCCAATCCGGCTGTCGCGAGCGCGAGAGTTGAAATAGGTGTCAGCTTCTTCGTCACCGACCTGTGAGATCAGGCCGCGCACCCGCACCTGACGACGCAGGGATTTCCAGTGAAAACATATCGCCGCCCGGGGGTTGGCCGATAATTGTTCACCTTTGGCGCTTTCGGTATTGGTGTAGAAAGTGAGACCGTTTGAATCGATCCCTTTGAGAAGCACCATCCGTACATCGGGAAACCCCGACGCATCCGCCGTGGATAGCGCCATGGCATTCGGATCATTGAGCTCTTTTTTTCGGGCCTCACCCAACCAGCACCTGAAAAGATCAAACGGTTCTTGGTGTAAAAAAATGTCTCCCGGCGGGTTCGCCGCTTCATCGCCATAGTCTGAACGGGTCGGACTGGGCGGAATGACGTCTTTATTGCTCATAGCCTTGATTTCCAACCTGTATGCGCCTACCGATCCGCTCAGGGTGAAGTAGCCGGTTGGGCCGAAAGATCAACTGTGCAGCGGGAGACGCCTGATTGTAATCCACAGATCGGTAAATTGCACAAAGTAATATCGCTTTGTCGGGCCCCCGTCGCCCGATGCACGCAACGAGTACGTGCAAGCAGCAAGGCGGCGTGACGCCGTGTACAAGCGAGCCTAAGCTGGGCGCATGTTCCGATCTTCTCCGACCCTCGGCGGCTTTCATGTCTCATAATTCGTTCGGTCATTTGTTCCGCTTCACCACCTGGGGTGAAAGCCATGGCTCGGCCCTGGGCTGTGTGGTGGACGGGTGTCCCGCCAACATTCACCTGACCGAAGCCGACATCCAGCCCTGGCTGGACAAACGTAAGCCGGGCGTTTCCCGGCATGTAAGCCAGCGGCGGGAATCCGATCGGGTGAAGATATTGTCAGGCGTGTTCAAGGACGGGCACACGAATGGTCAGGTCACCACTGGCGCTCCTATCTCGCTGGTGGTCGAGAACACCGACCACCGCTCCAAGGATTATTCCGACATCCGGGACAAGTGGCGACCCGGTCATGCCGACTACACCTACGACATCAAGTACGGGGTCCGGGACTATCGCGGCGGAGGACGGTCCTCGGCCCGCGAAACCGCCGCTCGGGTGGCCGCGGGCGCCATCGCACGGAAAGTTCTGGGTGAAGACATTTCAATCCGTGCAGTGCTGATTCAGATCGGCGCACGCAAAATCAATCGCACGCGCTGGAACTGGAATGACGTGCATGCCAATGATTTCTTCTGTCCAGATGCTCGGACTGCAGCGCTGTGGGCGGAAGACATGGATAAAATCCGAAAGGCGGGCAGTTCGGTCGGCGCCCTGATCGAGATCATATGTTCGGGCCTGCCCGTAGGCTGGGGCGCACCGGTCTATGGCAAGCTCGACGCCGACATGGCGAATGCCATGATGTCCATCAATGCCGCCAAGGGGGTGGAAATCGGCGCCGGCATGAAGGCCGCCGCCATGCGGGGCGAGGATGCCGCCGACCAGATGAGGCTTGACGCAGATGGTCAACCCACATTTATGTCCAACCACAATGGCGGCGTTCTGGGCGGAATTTCCACCGGCCAGGATTTGGTGATCCGGGTGGCGATCAAACCCGCCAGCTCAATCCGTATTCCACGCCGGACCCTGACCAGAACGCTTGAACCCGCTGAAGTCATCACCACAGGCCGTCACGACCCATGCGTGGGCATTCGCGGCGCGCCGGTGGCCGAAGCCATGGCCGCCCTCGTATTGGCCGATCACAAACTGCGCGCCAAAGCGCTGAGCGCCTATGGCTAACGAATACCGACGAAAGGCGTCGATTTTCGCAGGAATCCACCTCCAAACATTTACGAAGAATAGAATTCCACAACCAGGTTAGGCTCCATTTTCACCGGATACGGGACTTCAGAAAAGTCCGGCTTGCGGATGAAGACCGCTTTCATGCTTTTGGCGTCCAAGTCGATGTATTGGGGTACATCACGCTCGGCGGAACCTAGAGCCTCCAGGACCAAAGCCATGGAGCGAGACCTTTCGCGTACTTCAACCACATCGCCCGGCTTGACCATGTAGGAGGGAATATTGACACGCTTTCCGTTCACCAACACATGACCATGGTTCACGAACTGGCGCGAAGCAAACACGGTCGGCACAAACTTGGCGCGGTACACCACAGCGTCCAGACGACTTTCCAGCAAACCGATGAGATTCTCAGCGGTGTTGCCTTTGATACGCTGAGCTTCGGTGTAGGTCCGACGGAACTGTTTCTCGGTAATGTTGCCGTAATACCCTTTCAACTTCTGCTTTGCTTGCAGCTGAAAGCCGAAGTCGGATAACTTGCCAACACGGCGCTGGCCGTGCTGGCCCGGACCATAAGGGCGATTGTTCACCGGGGACTTGGCGCGCCCCCAGATATTCTCACCCATGCGACGATCAATTTTGTACTTCTGCGAATGACGTTTTGACATTCTTCTTTCCTTCTCGACACGGTCCGGCTCCGGTTCCTCGCCCGAAGCAATTGAAACGGCGGCTCACGCGTCTTCCGTTGCGATTGAAATCAATGCCGTCAGCAGTGCTGACGACGGAGGCAGGCGCAGTTATGAGCATCCTGATTCCGGGAGTCAACAATACAAGATGGTTCAATCCTGCTTGCAAGCCCGGATCAGGGCGCACGCCCCCAGCCCGGCTCCCGATACCAGCGCGCACAGCCCCAAAATCGGAAAGCCCAGCGCCTGAAGCTGAGAGGCCTGGATAAAACAGGTCGCACCTTCAAAACTATAATGCTTGTTTTCGCCCAGCTTGGCTGCACAGCCCGAAAACATGGACAACTGCAATGTCCAAGCCGTCAAGGTGAAGACCAGGGTGAAGGCGCTCAAAGTTATTGCGAGAGCTGAACGTCGCCACCCCCAGGCCACCGCAATCCCGACCACCGGGGCGAGGATATGCAGATACCAGCCCGGTGTTCCACCCCCGCCTTCACCGGCGGCGGTGCGTGTCAGAAGGTGAAACACCAGTCCCAGCACCATAGGCGATGCAATGAAGAGCGTCGCTCGAGCGGGATGCGGTAGCTCGGACCAGCGCACACCCCACCGCGTCAGTGTCAGGATCAGCAGCAGAACCGGCGCCAGAATCAGAAATTCATTGGGTCGCGCCAGCGACCAGCTGCCTGCCCAGGCAAAGCTAGCCGCAATCGCCGCCAGACCACGCAGGAACTCAAACAAGGAAAAGTGTGAGACCAGAGCGGATAGCCCGGCCGCACCTTCACCGAGTCGGATGAATTCATCCCCACCGGTCACTGTGCCAGTGCTCAGCATCTTGTATAGATACCAGCCCCATCCCAACAAAAGGGCGAAACTCATCGCGCCGAAGCGCAGAATCACCCATTCTCCCGACACTCTCCCCTTTCTGAAACGATGGTGTCCCGTCCACAACAGATACAGAACCAGCCCGGCGACGACAGGAAGGAAAAACGCTTTCGTCCACAACCCCAGCCCCAGCGCCAAAGCCAGACCGGCAGCGCTCTTGACACAGTTGTGCTGCTCCAGCCGCAGCAGGAACACCATGATCCAACCCATGAAGAACAGGCATAGGCTATCATTACCCATACGCGCCATCTCAGGAAAGAATTGCGGGAAAAGGAAGGGCCAAGCCGCCATGATCATCGCCCCATCCTTGGGCAAAGCGCCATGGCGAAGAGCGGCCTCCACACCGATGACAAGCCCGGTAAACGCCATGATCCAACTCGACAGGCGTAGAAAGAAAAACTGGGTGGACCAGCTGGCGTCAGAGATCAGTGCGTGAAGCAGGCTCAATATGGCGTAATAGAGCGGTGGATGCTGAGCCTGCCAATTCGGCTCGCGGCCTGAGCTGAACGGAGTGTCTGGACGGGTCTGGCGAGGACCTGCTCTGGCAGCGACGTCAAACTCGCGATAGTTTAATCCTCGGGTCTCATCAAAGGGCGGCGTGCTGGCGTAAGGATGCGGACCGGCATAGTTGTCCACGGCCCGATCAAGATAATCCGCGCCATAGACTGGGATGCGACGCTCAGCGGCAATTAGGGTGATCGAAGACCAATGCGCCTCTTCATCAAACCCCTCGAAAGGCGGCAGGAACGCTAGATGGGCCAGGCCGACAAAAAACACCGCCATCAGCATCAATCGATGGGGCGCCATCGCCTTACCGGTCTGCATCACAAGTCCAGTCCGGCCCGATTTGCTGCAAATAAAACAGGCGTCGTATTTCCCGGCGTCCGTGAGCAATGGCGCTGACGATAGCGCCGGCGGCGATAGCCAACAGGCCGGATACCGCGATGGCGCCGGCAGCAATCAGCGTGGGAAAACGCGGCACCAACCCGGTTTTCAGATAGTTCAGACCAATCGGTACAGTCAGCGCCAGCGCCAGGATCAACCCCAGCACCCCTAAGCCGCCATAGATCAACGCCGGGCGCCTTTGTTGCAATAGGCGCCAGATCGTGAACAGGATGCGCAACCCGTCCCGGAAAGTCCTGAGCTTGCTCTCGGAATTATCCGCGCGAGCGGTATAACGGGTCTCCACCTCGCCTATCGTCATATCAAGTTCCAGCGCGTGCACGGTCAGCTCGGTTTCAAGTTCAAACCCGCGTGAAGCGATAGGGAAAGACTTCACCAAGCGACGGGACAGAACCCGGTATCCTGACAACATGTCACGCACCTCAGACCCGAACAGGGCCATGATCAACCCGGTCAGCATCCGGTTACCGAACTGATGGCCAGGGCGGTAAGCGGTCTCGCCCCCGGCAATGCGAACTCCGGTAACCATATCGTAGCGACCGGAAATCAGGCAATCCACAAGCCGTGGTGCAACGGCGGCGTCATAGGTGTGGTCACCATCCACGAGCACATAGATATCCGCTTCCACATCCGCCAACATGCGCCGCACCACGTGGCCCTTGCCCCGACGGGTTTCGATCCGCACTTGCGCCCCGGCCGCCCGGGCAATATCGGCCGTGCCGTCCGTGGAATTGTTGTCAAACACATGAATCTGCGCCTGAGGCAAGCTGGCGCGAAACTCGGCGACCACATCCGTGATGGCGGCTGCCTCGTTATAGCACGGTATCAGGACAGCGATTCGGCACGGGGCAGGCGACATGGACCGATGAATCTTTCGATGAAAAGGGTCAAACCTCGGCGCCAATACGACTCTGGCAGGTCTCGAGCGAGGTGTCTTCAGGCTCAATGGTGATCCGTATCTCACGCACCAGAACGGCGTCGCCACTACCAGCATCGCCTGGCCACACTCCAACTGCTTCCTGTCCATTCGGTTCAGCATTTTCCGGCGCTCGGAAACAAATCCCCACGGTTCGCCAGCTCCGCTCCAGTGCAACAGGCGTGCGCCCTGAATCCCCGTAACCGATAGTGAAATAACCCACCCGTATCTGATCCACATCCGAGTTGAGTGCTGTTTGAGCCTCGACTTCCACGCGCAGCATGCGACCTGCCACCCGAGCTTCCCATTGCGGCGACAACGCCGCACTCACCCCCGCCGACCTCTCCCCGGCGGTTTTGAAGGTCGCGATGGCGCTCAATCTCGCCATGGATTCGCCGGAACTGGCGGCGATCAATTGTAGCCGGGTGCCGGGTCCGGGCACGAGCTGACCTAGCGCATCGCCCTGCATCACGAAGCCGTTGGCGGTATAAACAGGGTTCCGAAGGTCTGGACGAGAGTTCAACGCCAGCGTAATCAGACCCACCGTCAACAGGCCCGCCAAAGGCAGAAACACCCGGTCGGACGGAGACCACCGCCCGGAACGCCGGATCAAAGCACGCACCGCGCCGAGTGGGGTGTTACGGAGATCAAACATGGAGCAGATCATATAGTTTACTGAGAATCTACGCAACTTGGTCCGCTTTTGCGTACTATAATAATACAGGAGGGATTGTACCGTGACTCACATACCGTTGTATACTATCAGGCTGTTCAAGTCATAGTTGTTTGATTCGGAAAGCGATTATCCGAATGTCTGGAAGGGTGAATTCGAGTTATATCTCCACCGCGCCTAGCTTCTCGCCTCCGCGGAACCAGGTCGTTGCGGTGGTGCGGGTCGCCGTGACTGGACTAACGACCGTCCTGCTTCTGTCAGGTTGTGTTGCAGAGTCAGAGACTGCAACCGGGGCGGCGCAGCAGTGGGCGGGCGGCGGTTATGAACCTTCCCCGATAACCTATCGGGACGCAGCCGGAACACGCCGGATAAGGGGTCGGGTGCGGGTCGATGGCGCCGTGGAAATCGGTTCCGAGATCAGCGGGCGCCTGGTTGAAGTGCTCGTTGAGGAAGGCGATCAGGTTGAGGAGGGTCAGCTTCTTGCCCGGCTCAACGCCGAGTTTATCGGTTTGAGGCTCCAGCAGATTGAGGCTCAACGGGAAACCTTGCGGACTCGGCTGGAGGCAAGCAGGCTGCGGCTCCAATTGGCTGAGGATGTTTCGCGACGCAATGAACAACTCGCCGAACGCACCCTTCTGCCAGAACGCGAATTGATGCAGTCGCGTACCGAATTGGAGCTTCATCGATTGGATGTGCGGGCCGCTGATGCGGAACTGCGCGTGATTGAAGCAACCTATCAGAGGACGCGTCTTGAGCTGGAACGCACCGAAGTTTTTTCGCCTGTAACCGGGCAGGTCACCAGGAAAAACGTGTCAGTCGGAGAGACGATAAATGCCGCCCAGAGTACTCCCGTCCTGTTCGAGGTGACACCTGATAACTCTGAGATTTCAGTTTATGCCGAGCTGTCTGAGTATTGGCTCAATTTTGTAACCGTTGGCGATCCCATCACGGTTGCGCCCGGTTTATCAGGAGCATCCGAGCTGGACTGTTCGTTGGACCAGATATTTCGGCGTCCGATTCAGCGGGCGAATTACGTGTTTTACGGCGCTGTCGTATCGTGCGCGGAAGCGCCGACACATCTGTGGTCCGGGATGACCGTCGATCTGCACATTCCCTTTGAAAATCCTGCTCCGGCAGCACTGATTCCCGTTGAAGCCCTCCGATTTTCGCCGACATCAACACCTGAAAACCGATCAGAGCAAGGCGCATCAATCTGGGTGATTGACACGGAGGAGCGCCTGGTTCAGAGATCGCTGCAAATCGGGTTTCGCACAGCCCGCTACATTGAAGTGATCGGCGGTGACCTTTTACCCACCGACCGTATCCTTTTACCCAAAAATGACACGTAAGCTCGCCTACCAACTCACCCGCGTCGGGCGCGTTTATCGAGAAAAGTCCACACCTCAGCGCAAGCTGGCCCTTGGCGACATCAATCTCGATATCTTGGAGTCCGAGTTCTTGGCGGTCGCAGGGCCCTCCGGTTCCGGCAAGTCAACGTTACTGTCAATTCTTGGATGCCTGGATACGATCACAAGTGGGGAAATGCAGATTTTCGGTGAATCCATCATTACTGGTGATCGGTCTCAACAAGCACTGATCCGTCGAGAGCAAATCAGTTTTGTATTTCAGAACTACAAACTGCTACCGTTTATGAATGTTCTGGAAAACGTCGCTTATCCACTGTTATTCAGGCACATAAAACCAAAACACCGCCGCGCTCGTGCAGAGCATGCGATTGAACAACTGGGGTTGAGCGATCTGATGGCGAGAATGCCGTCTCAGCTCTCGGGCGGACAGCAACAGCGTGTGGCGGTGGCGCGCGCCATGACGTCTTCACCCAAAATTCTTATTGCCGATGAACCTACCGGCGCGCTTGACCGGCGTAATTCTGATTTGATTGTCAAAATTTTTGACGAGATGAGAACGGATGGCGTGACGATTATTATGGCGACCCATGATGCAAACATCAGTGCCGCCGCCGATCGGACGATTAGTCTTGAAGACGGATTTATAGTCAAAAAATAGATACTCCCATGCGTATACTCGACATAATTTATTTAATTTTACTGCAATCTTTTCGTGCTCCCCTGAGAAGTGTCGTTACGATATTCAGTTTTTGTTTAGGTGTCATCACGCCGGTTTTTGTGTTCGGTATATCAGAAGGTATGGAAGAACAGATCAGAGAAATTCTTCAAGCTGATTATCGACGCACGATTGTGATTTATCCTGACCGGTCCGGGGACACAGTCTTTGTACCGATGCTCCGGGATGTGGATCTTGTCCAGAAATCGAATCTTCCTGTTGAGCTGGCGGCGGCCTTTGAAAGCTGGCCTAATAAATTTGTCATGTTCTCCGGCCGTTCCTGGCGTGTGCTGGTTGAGGGTGTATCTCCTCAGGCGTTTGATGCAATGTCGTCCGAGTTCATACTGGGAAGTGGCGCCATCTTTTCACAACCTCCAGGCGGGATTCAGAGCTGCGTCATCAATGAACGGTTATTCAATGCAATAAGCGCAGGCCATATCCCGTTTGAAATTCATGTTGATAATTTGAGATGTCTGGTCGTGGGAGTGATTGCAGGAGGGTATTTCAATGTAGACAGCATTGGTGTGGTGTATTTGTTGTGGTGGTTCTCTTTCCAACCTGATCTCTTTGGTGAAGCCGTCAGACATTGTCAACTCAAAGACTCTTTCAAAGTTTTTTTGGAATCACCTGAAAAAGG